>DAOVTU010000241.1 GCA_030632925.1 Candidatus Krumholzibacteriia bacterium
CAATGCGGCCGTGGCCATTGCCTTGACGCGGCGGGCCCAAGCCTCGCGTGCGGCGGGAGACCTGCAGCAAGCCCTGACCTACCTGAACGATTCCATCACCACTCACCGCCCGCACCTGCCCACCTATCGAGGCCGTTTCGCAGACTCGTTGTTCGAGCGCGCAGGGGTGCTGTCAGATTTGAATCGGCCCGATGAGGCCCGGGCCGATTTGCAGGAAACGGCGACTATATATGCCGAACTGTATGCGGCTGACCATGCTCAGGTCGTGGCGGTGGAAAAAGCCCTGGCCGGTTTGCCGCGTTAACTGGTCGGCCGGCCTATTCAGCCGACTTCGCCACCCGGAACCCAGGAATAACATCCGTATTACCGGGAGCCCGACTGTTCCGATTCGCAGAACGACAATCATCCGCACCATAGAGCCAACTGCCGCTACGAAACGTCCGATTATAATTGGCCGGCGTGCCACCCTCGGGATCAGTCACGTCTCCATCGTAGGGCATATACCAATCATTGACCCATTCAAACACATTGCCGTGCATATCGAATAACCCCCAGCCATTCGCCGGATAGCTGCCAACATCGGCTGTGCGGCGAAGGTTCGTGCCGGACGAACAACCACTGAAGGGATAGAATCCGTTGTAGCAGGCTTCAGTGTCAGCATCCAGGCAATCGCCGGTGTTGAAATTTGTCTCGGTAAGGGCTCTGCAGGCAAGTTCCCATTCTGCTTCCGTAGGCAAGCGGTAACCTGTCGCCGCGTAGGGGTCGCCGCCGTTGCAGCTCCAGTCAGTATGATGATATGCCCGCGGCAAATTTTCCTGCAAACTCAACCAGTCACAATATGCCGCCGCCCCGTACCAGGTCACTTCGACCACCGGTCGGTCAGGAACCGACGTGCTGAAGACACCATTACTGAAGGATATTTGGCAATATGGGTCATCCAGATCGAGAAGCTCAACGGTGGAGCCATCCAATGCATCGAGAACGCTGGCGGTCGTTACGCTGACGTGGCCCTGGTCAAAGGCCCACTGCGCGGCCACCACATACTGACCATTAGTCACTTCAGTGGCCGCCATATTCACACGGCGGGTCAGGGTGACTTCGTGCGGGACTTCATTTGCAGCCAGTATGCTGCCCATGGTGAAGACCGCGGGCATGGCCACCGATACAGGCGGGATGAGGACAAGTCCCGATGGGTTTCCGCCATTGCCATCATCGGCGGAGACCCTAAACTGACAGGCCGCGCTACTGAGGCCGGGATAGTCGATTGTGCCGTCCCAGGTGATTGTCAACCCGTTAGCTGGTGCGATATCCGCACCGACGTCTCCAGTAACGGCCTGGCATGAAAATGGAAAACTTGTGCCACCATCAATCGACAAATAGAGGTTCACTGTCACCGGCAGATGATCAACCGTTTCGAGATCATAGGTAACATCCACCAGAGACGAAAATGGCCGTTGCACAGCTGTCACATTTGAAACGATCAGATCGTTTTGTGCTTGGACTTTAGCGGTGACCAACAACATAAACACCGCAACCATACAGATGCCGGACCCGAAAAACCTCTTCATGGTTCTGCCTTTCCTTGCTGACCCTTTGGCCACTACTTGACCAGAGTAAGTTTCTTGATTTGCGAATCACCAGAAGAGACAAGTCGACAAAAATAGGTCCCGGCTGACATCACCAGGTCGTTCTTATCACGCCCGTGCCAGGTCGCTTGATAGGGGCCGGCGGCGTAGTTGCCGGCGGCAAGAGTTTGGATCAATTGTCCTCTCAGGTCGAATATGGCCAGCTCAATCGGGCCGCTTTGGGCCAATTCGTAAGTAATGATTGTGGCGGGATTGAAGGGATTGGGGTAGACCGACTCAATCTTTGTACCCCGTTGCGGGAGTTCGCCTTCTCCCACTCCGGAAACAACGTCGATGGTCAAAATCCCCGAGTATCCGTGGGTGACTTCGGCTGGGGCCATTGTGGCAATGAGCAGCAAACATCCCGTAGTAGCCAGAATTATAGGCAGGCGTTTCATGGGTCTCCAATCACATGGTCCGGGACAAAGCAATTCCTGTGTCGTCAATGGATCCGGGACTAGGAACACCAGTACTGCCGGGGAGAAGTTGCAGTTGAATTGGGGGGGGGCAAGCTAGAATCGGACTGACACATTCCAGGTAGGTGTTGAGTGAGGCCACAACCCCTATTCCGGCCACTCAAACCGACCCCGCAAACACGCCGCCGCCACATCCCGATCATGCGTATCAACCACCACCGAAATGCTGCTCACCGAAGAACAAACCGTATGCGGATTGATCCCGTCAGCACACAAGGCGCTGAACACCTGACTGGCCAAGCTGGTTTTTTCCAAAAAATGTGGCCCATACAAGGTCAAAATTGCCATCGGTGCGTTGGCCGACACCAACTGCGGTCCATATTCTTCACGAATCTCATCCAGCAAACCTCGATGCGGCGCCAAATCCTCGGTCCGCACACAGAACGACATGTTGGTCAGGCCATCTGACCCGTTGCCCACGCTCAGGTAGGCCAACGGAATTCCTGCGGCCCCAAATTTGGCCAGGATGCCACACGGCTCACCGGCCACCCGCTGAAAACCCAACACCTCAACCAGGGCCTGGTCGCCTTTTTCAATCAACCCACCGCAGGGCACCTTCTCGTTCATGATGTTTCCTCATCGTTGCCGATCTCCAGAGGCCACCTCACCGTGAACTTCGACCCCACCCCGACCTCGCTCTCCAACGTGATCCGCCCACCCATCCGGCGCACAAATCGCCGCACGATGGCCAACCCCAGCCCCGTACCCAGGCCCGACAACTCGCGCGCGCGCTGGGTGCGGAAAAATTCATCAAACACACGCTTCTGGTCTTCGGCCGGGATGCCGATACCCTGGTCGCTCACCACCAGCACCACACCATCGGCATCACCGATCACCGCCACGTTCACCACGCCCGCTCCACCGCTGTACCGGATGGCGTTGCCCACCAGATTGGCCACCACCTTGTCCACCATGTTCGCGTCGGCGTGCAAAATCACCGGCGCCGTCAGCGGCTTCATCATCACGCCCACGCCTTCACTGGCGGCGAGTTCCTCGAACCGCACAACCACCTCGGCCACCAGCGAACCCAGGTCCAACTCGGTTTTTTCCGACTGCCGCAGCTCGCCCCCGCGAGTCAGATCCGCCAAATCGCGCACCATCCGGTTGGCCTGTTCCAAACGCCCCAGGCCCCGCTCCAATAAACCGCGCACCGGCGTCGACAACCCGTCGCCATCCAATTCCAGCGCCGCCTCGACCGCGCTCTGGGCCGTGCTCACCGGGCTCTTCACTTCGTGGGTCACGAAGCGGAAAAATTCCATTTTTTCAGCGTCGGCCTGCACCAGCGAAGCTTGCCGCTCGACCAGCTCGTCTTTGATGGCCCGATTATGTTTCATGATCGATGCGCCCAGATACGCGCAGGTGAACATCACCAGCCAGAATGCCCCGAGGGCCGCCAATACAAACGGCAACTCATGAGTCATGTCGCCCGCACTCAGCAGGTGGTGGTGCGGCAAAATGCCGAAAAATTCGCCCAGGGTTTCGCCGGTGAACAGCACCACCGCCAGGGCCGCGATCTGATAGATTTCGCGCCCCTTGAACAACAAACTGGCCAGGATCACATGAATGATGTAGATGAAAAAAAACGGATTTTCCAGGCCGCCGGTCAAATTCAGCAGCTCGGTCAGGATGAGCAAGTCGCCCACCATTTGCACTTTCACCAACCGGATTTCGGAGCGGATATTCACTGGCGGCAAACGCCTGTTGCGCACCACATAGAGCAGATTCAAGCCAAACAGTCCGCCGGCTGTGGTCAATATCCCTGCCATGGGCAAGTCCAGCTTCAACCACGGCCCGACCACCAACACCGAACCCAACACCACCGCCACCGCACCCCAGCGTAGACGATTCAGCCAGTCCAGTCGCAGACGCAACGAGGCCGCCGAAACGAAGTGGGACGAATCCGGCATGATCGATTCGCCGTTGGCTTGCAAGGGCTCTCGGTCCACAGGTACCTGCTAGATTTTGGTGGGCATATGCTTGCGCACCAGGTCTACCAATTGCCGGGGACTGACGGGTTTTTCCAAAAACTCGTCCACCGGCAGGAAGTCCTTGTCCCGCGACGGATCAAATTCGAAACCCGTCTGGTCCGTAACCGCCGTCAGCATCAGAATGGGCGTCTCCATGGTGCGCTCGTCCTGCCGCAAGGCATACGCCGTCTGGAAGCCCTCGTCAACCTGACTCATCATCACGTCGAGCAGAATCAGGTCCGGGTTTTCAGCCTGGGCCATGGCGATTCCGCGCTCGCCGCTCTGGGCGTCGACGACCCGGAAGCCTTCGGCCTCCAGGGTGATCCGCAGAATTTCCACCAGATCGATGTCGTCATCGATGATCAGGATGGTTTTCGCGCTCATCCGGCTAAACCTCCGCTTTGATGATGGAGATGACCTCGGGCACGGCCGCTGCCACCTTTTCGGTCAGCCCCTGATTGATTTCGATGCGTTCTGGTTGCACGCCCACGATCAGCACCTGGCGCGGCATGCACCCCAATTCCACGGCCAGGCCAAAAGCCTCAGCCAAGCCAAAACCGTGCATGGACAGATGATCCGAGCGGATCTTCATCTTCACTTCCGAGGGGCGAAAACCCATAGCCTCGCCCGGGTCCAGGCCCATATCCGCCGCGTCAATCACGACGTTCAGCTCGCCCTGCGCCAACTCGTCCACCAGGGACAGGGCATCGGTGTGGATGTCGACCAGTTCGGCGCCGGGGAAGGCATCGCTCTCCCTGATCCGCTCCAACACCGCTGCCCCCACCCCATCGTCGCCGTAAAAACTGTTGCCCACTGCGAAGATTTTCATGCTGCTCCCTACTCCACGAATTCCACGTCCAGAAGGTGAACCGAACAGCTGATGCACGGGTCGTACGCCCGCACCAGCATCTCCAGTTGCAGGGTGATTTCTTCCTTGGACTTGTCGATGATTTCGGGCACCAGTTTTTTCATGTCGTCGTCAATGTTGGCCAGGTTCTGCCCCGTGGGGATGATGCAGTTGGCTTTGACGATGCGCCCCTTGTTGTCGTAGGTGTACTCGTGGTACAGGATGCCCCGCGGCACCTCGGTCGCGCCTACACCGGTGCCGAATTTTGTCGGCTCCTGGTTGGGTCGTTCATCCTTCAGCCCGACCGCCAACAACTCGTCAATGATCCGGATGGAATCGATGGCACAGTCCGCCGATTCGACCACCTGGGCGATGGTATTCATGTACGGGTTGTAGCAGTCCGGGGTCAGACCCAGCTCACTGGCCGCCACATGAGCCAATTCACCCAACTTGTCGTGGCTGTTGTTCCAGCGTGCCAGCGCGCCTGCCATATAGCTGGAACGATTCACCTTACAGTGCTTGCTGGTACTGTGGGGCACCACAAACTCGTTGGTCATTTTCAAATATTCCGTCTCCGATACGCGACCGGTATCGCTGCTGCAGATGTCGCCTTCGTACAGGGCATAC
>DAOVTU010000061.1 GCA_030632925.1 Candidatus Krumholzibacteriia bacterium
ACATCGAGTGCCTGATGTTGTTGGAGAAAAAAGAGAAACAGGAATCGTGAGCGACGCCAAGCCTGACGTGCAACCCACCGGTATTGCCGACACCCTCGGCCCCGCCAATCTCGACAACGTGATCGTGGTGCTCAGCCGCACCACCGAACCGATGAACATCGGGGCCACCTGTCGTGCTATGAAGACAATGGGATTGAAGCACTTGCGTCTGATCGACCCGATCAACCCCAAAGGGCGCAGCGCGCGGGCGTTGGCCCATGGGGCCGAAGACATTCTGCAAAATGCGGTGGTTGTCGATGACGTGATCGAAGCGGTGAGCGATGCGCTGGTGGTCACCGGCACGACTGCACGCTCACGAAAACTGCGCAAGCGGGCTCTGCTGACGCCAACCGAGCTGGGTGACCAGATTGCCGACCATTCCCGTTCAGGCAAAGTGGTGATCATGTTCGGCACCGAGCGTACGGGCATGACCAATGACGAGACCGATCTTTGCCGCTACCTGTCGACGGTTGATACGGCACCCGAGCAGCCTTCGTTGAACCTGGCTCAGGCCGTGATGCTTTTCAGTTGGGAAATCCGGCAGGCGATGCAGCGGGCGGGTTCGCCGAGCACTGCGATTTCGGGCCGCCAGGAGACCAACCCGACAGCAACGGCGACGGTGCGGCGCCCCGAGATGCGCGTCAGCCATCCCCACCGCTCGACCAAGCTGCCCACCCAGTGGGAACTGGACAACATGTATGCCCATCTGGCCTACGCCATGCGCGAGGTCGGGTATTCGGACCAGGAACGCTTGAAGTTCTTGACCTACCTGCGGCAACTGCATATGCGGGCGGGCATCGTGAACTGGGAAACACATATCTACCATATTTTGGCGCGGAAGATTTGCAAGACCATGCGGGTGCCGAAATTTACGGGGTTGGCGGAAATTCCTGACCTTGATGGGCCGGACCTTGATGATGACGAGCCCGATACAAAAGACTGACCCGGACTTTCCAGCCCGGGTCACTTGATCACTTATTGAGATTCCCGGTGACTCAGTTGACAGCCAAACTGCCAATCGCTTCGAAAACCTTTTGATATTCTTCCACAAAAACATCGCAGTGTTCATTGATGGTCGACCAGTCGCCACCCTTGGCTGCCAATTCAATCACTTTGCAAACCATGGCCAGGCGGGGCGCACCGTAAGTGGCACAAGCGCCCTTGAGGCTGTGTCCGTCGCGGGCAATGACGGCGATATCTTCGTCCGCGATCGCCTGCTTGATCGCTTCAAACAGGGGCGGCGCGTGCTCCAAAAACAGGTCGCGCAATTCGGCCAAGATTTCCCGGTCGCCACCAAATTCGGCCATCAGCCGAGACTCGTCAATGACGGGCATGTCGGGCCCGGGAAGAGCATAATCCGTGCTCACGATAGATCCTCCGGTCGGGTGAAATAGAGTTAGTCTTGCTTGAGATTTCGGCGTTGTGGGCCCGTACTTAAGCTTTTTGGGGTGTTATTGATTTGGATGTTTTTGCGTATTTGGCCAGAAAATTGCTTTACGTATCGACTGTAAGGACGATGATAACCCTCGGCAACTTCAAATTTCCCGGGCACATGGCGGATCCGGGCAACCGAATTGGGCGTTTAGAGCGCTCGCAAGGAGATCTGATGAAAAAGCTGATCATGACAGCCCTGGCCGGCCTCGTGCTGGTTGCAATGGCAACTCCGGTGCTGGCTTTGGGCCCGGTGGACGTCAATGCCGAGTTGGGACTGCACAGCAAATACGTCTGGCGCGGTATGGTCACGTCTCCGGACATGGTCCTGCAGCCTGCAGTGGATGTGAACCTGTTGGGCTTCACGGCTGGTTTCTGGGGCAATATGGATACCAGCGACGCCAACGGTTATGAATCCGAATTCAACGAAATCGATTGGACCATAGGTTATGAAATGAACCTGCCATTCCTGAACCTCGGCACGGGATTCATCTACTACCGTTTTCCCAATCCGTCAGACTTGGTGCCGGAACCAGAAGAAACGCCCAGCACCACCGAGTTGTACCTGCACGCCTCGGCCAACGTGATTTTGTCACCGTCCCTGACTTTCTATCAGGACATCGACAAAATCAAAGGCGGCTACTGGGAAGCCAGCATCAGCCACGGCATGCCGCTGAGCCCGGCGGCCAATATGGAACTGGGCGCCGGCCTGGGCCTGGGCTCCAAAGGCTACATCGAAGGCTACTTTGGTCCCGCGACTTTGCTGCCTTCGGTGCCTGAGGTGCCTGGCAGTGCGACGATGACCGACGCCTACCTGACCGCGTCGATCCCTTACAACCTGGCCCTGTTCTTCACCATCACTCCGAGCGTGACCTACACCACGCTGATGAGTGACGTAAAAGACATCGTGGACGCCGCCGACGGCGTGGCTTACCACGGCGAGAGTGATGCCTTCTATTGGAGCCTGACGGGAACGTTCACGTTCTAGTCCGTGTTTCCTGCTGAATAGACTGCCCCCGGTTCCTTCTGGAGCCGGGGGATTTTTTTGCGTAACCAAATGGGCCCGTGCGGGTATACTTGGGGCTCGTCAGCGACACCCCCCTGTCCCGGAGTTGGTCTTTTGAAAACATTGCTCATCCGAATGCTGCTGGTCTCCCTTTTTGTCACTCAGGCTCTGGCCCAAACCATAGAACTGCCTGCCGACGCACCGGCTGAACGCACGGTGGAACTGGTCGAGCAGTGGCGCCTCGGTGAAGATGACGAAGACGTCCTGCTGGGTGTCATCACTGGAGCGGTTATCGACGATGAGGGACGGGTCTACCTCATCGACCGGCAGCTTTCCCAGATCCTGGTCATCGGGCCAGATGGCGAGCTGGTCAAAATACTGGGTCGCGAAGGCGAAGGACCTGGCGAACTGAACCAACCCCACGCCCTGCTGTTGCTCGACGACGGCGCGGTCGGCGCCATCCAGGGTTTTCCCGGGCGCATCATCGGCCTCAATTTTGACGGCACCCCCGCAGGAGACATCACCCTTGGCGGCGGTGCCGAAGAAGGCGGCTTCAGCTTCGTGCGCACCTGCGTGCGGGTGCAGGACAGCTTGGTGGCCTCCACCGGGCGCATGGTATTCGATATGAACACCGGCAAGAGCGATCTGACTTCGCGCTTGGGTGTGTACAACCTGGAAGGCAAGCTGACGGCCACCATCGCCGAACACACCAAGGCCAGCGACATGATGCGGCAGGTATTCGACGAGGCCGCTGATTTTTCGGAGTTTCAGCAATCAGTGGCCGGGCCTGACGGCACCATCTACACCACGCCGGTGCGCGACGGGTTTGTGCTGAAAGCCAGCGATCTGCAGGGCAATGTTTTGCGCACTTTGACCCGCCCATTCACGGCCCGCAAGCGCAGCCAGGACGAAAAAGACGCCATGACCGACGACGTGCGCGTAGTCATGAACGGCCAGCGCCTCGAAGTGGAAAACAAGGCGCTGGATGTGGATCAGGTCATTCGTAATCTGGGCGTGGCCGGCGACGGCCGCCTGTTCGTCACCAACTGTTACCAGCACCGGGCGCATCTGCCCGAAGGCACCGCTGGGCAGTACGACGTGATCAATCCGGCCGGGGAGTTTGTCGAAACGCTGACCTTGCTGGTGCCCGAATTTGATGGCGTGCAGGATGTGTTATACTTCTTGGATGGCTCGCACTTTTTGGTGATCAAGAATTTCGAGGCGGCCAGTGCGGCCATGGATGGTGGCGGGGAAGAGGACGAGGAAATCGAAGAAGAGGCCGAGCCTTTGTCGGTGATCTTTTTGACGATGCCTTAGGATGGTTTGGATTTTACAAGGGGAAGCGGGACAATGAAGATGCGGTTGATCACACTCGCGTTGATACTTGGTACGGTGCTGTTGTGTGCGTGCAGTGACGATGATGTGGTTGCACCGCCGGATGACGGTCCTGTTCTGACTCCGGGTATTCCCGGCGAAGAATACTTGATGAACGCTTTTCGCACGGCCTACGAGAACATGGACTCTGACGCACTGACCAGCTTGATGCACCCTGATTTCGTCACAATTTTGCAACCGGCAACGACCCTGGAATTCCCCACTGTGGGCCCGGAACTGGATTTCGAGGAAGAATTGCAAATTGCCGAGCGTATGCTCTCCGGCCAGGCGGTGACCAATGCGAATGGTGAGCCGATCGTCGGCGTTACCAGTATCGACTTCAACATTTTCGAACAACAGCAAACCTGGTCTGACACCGGCCCAACCGACCCCATTCCCAATGCGCTAACCGCCACCTATGACGTCCTGTTTGTTTTCGAAAGAGCCGGCGGCGCAACGCTGCCAGTCGAAGGTCAGATCAAGTTTTTCCTGTCGGAAACCGACACGGTCATCAATGGTGTGAACCAGAGGATTTTGACCATGATTGGCCAACAGGACTTGACCAATTCCGGCAAGAAGGGCATCGAAAAAGCCAGCTGGGGCTCGATCAAAGCTCTCTACTGGTAGCCCTCAGCGGTACAACGCCTTCAACACGCCCCACGACGCCTCCGTCACCGGCACCGAGGCCCGCTCGACCACCAGCGTCACCTGGTAGGTGGCCGGATCGAGCGGCACACTGATGTCGGGGTACGGCGTCACCAACTGCAGGCTGATCACATAGGCACCCAACTCGATCATCTGGTCGTAGTCGTAGTAGGTGTGCAACACAAAATCCTGCGCCGCTTCGCCGGGCAGTGTCAGCCACAGATCTGCCGCGGCGTCTCCCGGCCAGAAACACCACACGCCCGTGGGGCAACGCGAGTCCGAAGTGATGGCGTCAAAGCCGACGCTCAGTTCGGCGTCGCCAATCTGGGCCGATTCGCCAACCCCAAGAATGAAAGGTTCGCCGAAAGGTTGGCCAGCCTGGGCGGGCAGGACCAGGATCATCAAAAATAGAATCGTGAGTAAGGAGCGCATAGGACTTCCCCCGTCCGGGTATTTAGTCTGACTATTTCAAGATATGGACGAATGAGCCGTGGCGGCAACTTGCGGTTGTTTTTAACCTGAAAGGACACCGGAGCACCCATTGCCCCGGACAAAAAAGGAGGAAATCCCATGTTGCCCCTGAAACGGATCCTCTGTCCCACCGATCTGAGCGCCGATTCCCGTGCAGCCCTTAAGGTTGCCGGTGAGCTGGCGCTTTATTTTTCGGCCGAACTGACCGTCCTGCACGTGCAGACTCCCACCCAGCAAGTTGTCTGGCCCTATGAAGGCTTGGGGATCAACCCCTACGAAGCCGGGCTCAGCACGCCCGAGACCATGGCTCTGCGCGAGAAGCAGTTGGTGGCCGAAACGGAGGAATTGTTCCCGTCGGAGCTTGATCTGAAGTTGCGGGTCGTGGCCGGCGAACCGGCCCAAACCATCCTTGAGGTGGCCCGGCTCGAGAAGGCTGACATGATCGTGATCGCACCCCATGGTCACAATCGGCTGCGCAAGGCGATCTTCGGCTCGACGGCCGAGGAGGTGGTGAAAAACTCGCCGTGTCCGGTGGTGACGATGCATGCCGGGCAGGAAGCCGACAGTCAGACGCAGGAAGCCCAGGCTCAGGAAGCAAAAAGCTGAACCAGCGCCCCGGGTTTGTCAGGGCGCTGGCATAGAGCCTACTTGTAGAGCGCCTTGATTGATCCCCACGAAACGGCTTCGTTGGCGACCGCCGAGAACTCCAGGTTGCCGCGGATTTCTCCGCCCGGATAGGCTTCGGTGTGGATGTTGATGTACACCCGTCCGGCCTCCAATTCGTTCACTTCGAATTCCCCCACGGCCCAGGTGCCGACCTTTGGTGACCCGAACAGGAACGTGTGGAACCGCGGACCAAAGATGCCCGGCGCGCCGTTGTGGATGTGGGCGCCGGTTTCCACGCCTTCGAGCCCCGTGAATTCGACGACATAGCTGACCTCGGTGGCCGCCTCGTTCAGGGTGAAGATGACCGTGCCGGAGGCCGCAGAAGCGGTGCCGGCAGTGGAGCCGTCGAGGCTGGCGGTGTAGATGGTATCAGCCAGCGATGGCGTGGCCAGCAGCAACAGGAATCCTGCACTGCAGACAACCAAACGGGAAAAGCGAGCGAGTCGTGACATATGGTGACCTCTGTCTATGGTCAGGCCCGGGCCCTGCCTTGTGTTTGCAACGAGGCTCACGGAGTGAGCAGTTGGAACACGACACCATAGTGACGTTGGGCAAAGAGGGCCATCAGGCCGCTGCCGTATTGTTTACCTGGCGGCAGAAAATGTTGTATAATTTGAAGTTGATATATCAACGAACACCGGCCGGATGGACTACGATTCAAGGGGAACGACCATGACCACGAGACGTTTTTGCACTGCTGTAGTCCTGCTGACGGCCGTATTTTTGCTCGCCGCCTGCAGTGAAGACGACACGCCCCTCACGCCGCCGGTCGAAACTGTGCCCGGATACCCTTCGGCTGACCACATGGCGGCCGCCTATGTGCAGGCCTACGAAAACATGGACTACAACGAGTTTCGGAATATTCTGCACCCGGACTATCAGATGAATCTGCAGCAACGCACAATCCAGGAATTTCCGCTTGTGGGCGACACCTTCGACCGCGCTGAAGAGTGGCGCATAGCGGAACGTATGTTCAGTGGTCAGCCTGTGACCGACCCGGATGGCAGCTTGGTACCCGCGATCGGGACCATATCCTTCGACATTTTCCAACAGCAGACTGCCTGGGCCGAAGTCGCGGCGGGCCAGGAGTTCGCAGGGGAACACCGGGCTCTTTATGACTTCGTTTGCTTGGCCTACCGTCCCACCTTTTCCACTTTGAGGGTTGCCGGGCAGTTGGTCGTCTATGCCGCAGCCCGCGACACGGTCATCAATGGCTCTGAGCAAACCTATTGGCAGATGATTGGGATGACAGACCTGACCGGTCCCGTTAAACAGGCTGGCGAGACAGAGACCTGGGGTTCGGTCAAAGCGCTCTACTGGATTGAAGAATGACATCGGTTGAAGCCGCTTCCTACGGTTGGTGCGGCAAGTGCCAGACCGAGCACCATCTGGCGCAAGGCAGCGCCCGGCAGCACGCCCACGACCTGATGCGCGAACTGGGTGATCTCAAACGCATTGATCTCCTGAGCGACGCTGCCAACGCGGACCCCAGGTTTTCCACCGACTACCTTTTCGGTGAAGCCCTCGGCCAGATGTTTGGCGTATTGGTGTGCGAAGATGCCCAGGGCCAAATCGTGACCCTGCGGGCTTTCTCCGGCCAGTACAACGCGGCCTGGTCCCTCGGCGGCTGGGCCCCACCGCTTTTTGACGTCGCGGCCTACGAGCGGATCATGACTCCTGGTGACCACCGGATCAAGGAATTGGGGCGAGCCATCGCCGCTGGAAGCGGCGACAACGCAGCGCTAAAAGCGGAACGCAAGCGCCTGTCCCAATCCCTGATGAAAGAACTGCACGCTCTTTACCACTTGAAAAATTTTCGCGGCGAAACCAAGCCCTTGTCTGATTTTTTCCAGCACGCCAACGGCATCCCCACCGGAGCCGGCGACTGCTGCGCACCCAAGCTGCTGAACCAGGCCATCGGCCAAAACCTGCGCCCCCGCGGCCTGGCCGAATTCTACTGGGGAGCAACAAACCGATCCGGCACCCGCCATCACGAGGAATTCCACGGCAGTTGTGCCAGCCGATGCCACCCCATTTTGGGCTTCATGCTGTGCGGGGCGGTAACATGAGCGGGCTGGAAATCATCTACCAGGATGAGGCCATCGTGGTGGTCAACAAACCCAGTGGCCTGCTTTCGGTGCCCGGGCGCGGGCCGGACAAACAGGACTGTATTGTCAATCGTTTGAAAGAGTTATATCCGGAATGCATTGACCAACCCTCGGTTCACCGCCTGGACATGGACACTTCCGGCCTGATGGTGCTGGCGATGACGGCGACGGGCCAAAGACATCTGGCCATACAGTTTGAGCAGCGGCGGGTGGAGAAAAATTATATCGCCGTGCTGGAGGGTGTGGTGACAGAAGAAGCGGGCGAAATCGAGTTGGCGTTTCGGCTGGATCCCGACAACCGGCCTCATCAGGTTTATGATCCGGAGTTGGGAAAATTGGGTGTGACGCAGTGGCGCAGGCTGAGCGTTGAAGGTGGCCAAACACTGGTCGAGTTCACGCCACTGACCGGACGCACGCACCAGTTGCGGTTGCACGCCGCTCATGAACTTGGGCTGGGGTGCCCCATTGTCGGCGATCGGTTGTACGGAGCGGGAACGGAGCCGGGACAGCTCAAGCTTCACGCCGTGTATCTGGCTTTCGAACATCCGGAATCGGGGGAATTTTTACGGTTCCGGTCTGACCCTACTTTCCAGCCGCGAACTGCCGCACCTTGATGCCCACCGAGCGCAGCAATTCCACCGACGCCTCGCTGCGATAGCCGTCCTTGTAGACCACTTCCACGACGTTGCCCAGATTGATCAACCGCTTGGCGCAGGCGGTGCACGGCAAGTGGGTCACGTACACGTATTTTTCGGTGTGGCGCGGGGCGTCGCAGTTGATGGCCGCGTTTTCTTCGGAGTGCAGGCAGCCGCAATTGCCCGGTTCGTCGCGATCGCAGGTGTCCGGCAGGCCCGAGGCGTTGCCGTTGTAGCCCACGGCCAGGACTTTGCGGTAGTCCGTGGTGGTGATAACAGTTCCCACTTGCAGTCTCTTGCAGGTCGAGCGGCCCGAAATGAGTTGGGCGAAATTCATGTACACTTCTTCGAACGAAGGGCGGTCTGCTGCGCGATTACTCACTGTTTTCCATGCCTTTGCGATTAAATCGTCTGATTTCGGATGGCCAACATGCTCCCTGGATCGCCAAATCTCAAGTTTCCCGGCCCCGGGAACAGGGTATGGTGCGCCTCAAAAACTCACCTTTTCTTGCAAGACAACAGGTTAAATCACTGTTAGGATTCCGCTCGGAGGAGTTCGTCGAAGTCTGAAAAAACCCCAGGAGGATGAAGTAATGCAGGACCTCAGAAAATGGTTGGGCCTTGCGGCCATTTTGGCCCTTTCTCTGTCGCTGACCGGCGTCTCTTTCGCCCAGAGCGAAGAACCGGCCAAAGATGAAGCATTGGAAGAAGTCGTCGTCACCGCCCAGAAAAAGGAACAGTCCCTGCGTGACGTTCCCTCGTCTGTTGCCACACTCAGCGACGAGAAACTGGACGTGATCACCTCCGGTGGCCAGGACATCCGCATGTTGTCTTCGCGCGTGCCGAGTCTGCACATTGAGTCTTCGTTCGGCCGGACCCTGCCCCGCTTCTACATCCGTGGACTGGGCAACACCGATTTTGATCTGAACGCCTCCCAGCCCGTGTCGCTGGTCTATGACGGCGTCGTGCTGGAGAACCCGATTTTGAAGGGTTATCCCATCTACGACATGGACCGGGTCGAGGTCCTGCGCGGACCCCAGGGCACCCTGTTCGGTCGCAACACCCCCGCGGGTATCGTGAAGTTCGAATCCCGCAGGCCGAGTTTCGAGAACGAGGGCTACGGCCGCTTCTCCTACGGCACCTACAATACGATGCAGTTCGAGGGCGCCATGGGCGGCGAGGTCTCTGAAGGCCTGTTCGCCACCCGCGCCTCGTTCCTGTATCAGAAACGCAGCGACTGGGTGAGCAATACCCACACCGGTGAAGAAAACTCCCTCGGCGGCTACACAGACTTCGCCGGACGTATGCAGTTCCTGCTCACGCCGGGTGAAAACTTCACCGCGCTGTTGAACATTCACATGCGTGACCTGGACGGCACCGCACGCCTGTTCCGGGCCAACATCGTCGAATCGGGCAGCAACGAAATTCGCGACGATTTCAAACGTGACGAAGTCGCCATCGATGGCGGCAACGAG
>DAOVTU010000381.1 GCA_030632925.1 Candidatus Krumholzibacteriia bacterium
GCCACGAGGTTGAATTTGCGTTGCAGTGAGGGGGCCAGACGTCCGGCGCCGAGGCCCACGGCCACCAAAACCGGGATTGTGCCCAAGCCAAACATAGCCATGGTGCCTGCACCGTGCAGAGGCGTGGGGCTGGCCAGAGCCGCGGCGGCCATGGCGTAAACCGGTCCACAGGGCAGAAAACCGTTGGCCACACCAAGCATATAGCGCCCGGACATGCTGCGCGTGCCCACCAGGCCCATGAACTTTTCGGCGGTGAAACGTCCGAAACGGCTGCTTTCGACCAGGCGAGTGGTGGGTAGCCAACCGCGCAGGCCCATGCCCATCAGGAACATCATCAAACCGGAAACCAGGAAGAGCCAGGCCCGGATGTTGGACGAAGGCCCACCGGCGCGGGCTGCGGTGGCCAGCAGGCCAAAGATCAGGCCAATCATGGCGTAGGAGTTGATCCGACCCAAATGGTAGACCAGCATCGCGGGCAGCAGGGACTCGATGCGGTTGTCGGTTTTGCCCTGGGCCAAGCTGAAGGTGCTGATCAGGGGACCGCACATGCCGATGCAGTGGCCCAGGCTGGTGGTCAGTCCGATACCAAAGGCGGCCCAGATGGTCAGGACGACGGAGTCGATTTCAGGCATGGTGCCGCAGCAGCTCTCCACTAGGCTCTCCACAAGGCTCTCCAAAAACGGGAGGGAGTATTGATGGTCTCAGGCAAGAATAGGACAGGATGAGGTCCAATTCAACTTAGTAGGGCGGTGGGAGTTTTTGGGCGAGGTCCTCCCCTAAAAAATCAACATGGGCAACCCGATGCCCAGAGCCACGCCGTAGATCAGGTCGAACCAGAAAAATGTCAGCAGGTTCGCGACAAAGATCAAGCCCACCAGCGGGAAGGAAACTATGGCCAGGATGTTCCCCTTGCGGGCCGCCTCGGACGCGTGGTCCATCAGGTTCCTGGCATCCTGGTTAGAAGGAAAGGCGTGCATGCCGATGGACAGGCCCACCCACATGAGGAACATCGAGAGGGGCGGCGTCACGTCAAAAACCTGCATCGGGAAATAGGCTGGAAAACAGATCACCACACAGAGGATCGAGTTGATGATGAACGGGCCGACGGCAACCAGGAACATGCTGGTGAAGTTCTTCACTTCGCCGTGCACGACATATCCGGCGGGGTTGCCGAACTGAAAAAAGCAGACGTCCAGGACAGGCACTTTGCGGATCTTACAGAACAGCATGTGGGCCGCTTCGTGTACGATCACGCCGGGAAAAGTCAAAGCCGAGATGACGAACCCGGGAATGAAAAACATCAGTGGGCCTCCCCGCTGGCGTACCAGCCGTTTGGATATTGGGCGAGAAATTCCTGCGACCCGATGATGGTCCGGGACTCAAGGCGGTGACGAATGCGCATGAGGTATTCTTCGCCGCTGGGGTCCATGTCCCTCTCGGGAATTGCGTCGATGATGGCTTCGGCCCTGTGGGCGTAACTTTCGTCGCCGGTGTCGACGTAAAGGCAGGCGAGAGCGGAAGCTACCGAGAGGATGGCCGTCAGATCACGGGGGTTGTCATCGGCCTGAATCTCGACCAGGCGCAAAAATTCGCGATAGTCGTGCCGGTCAAACGCCGCCCCGGATCGGGCCGAAGAAATCATCTCGGCCACCTGAAAATCCGGTGGCAGTTCATTCACGCACTTGTTGAACTCGGTGATGGCTTCTTCGGGTCTGTCCTCGGAGACCAGGGCGATGCCTGTCCAGTAGGAAGTCATGATTTTCAGGTCGTACGCCTCGGGCGCGTGGCCGGCAGCCGAGGCAAACAGGTTGGCCACTTCACGGGCGTCTCCGGCGGCGATGGCCGTGTCGACCTGTTCCAGCTCGGAATTGGCCTGGATGAAACGCCAGTTCGTCACCAGGGACAGCACGACGAGGACCGCGAGAACCAGGGCACTGATTTTTATCCAACCTGGAAATGGTCGATTTCCAATCAAGGGGAGGCAGGTTCCACAAAACGGCAGCTCCATGAGCTGTTCCAATCTTTGAAACCCACCATCGTGGCCACAGTTCACACAAACCGTCGGGTCCGGATTCCGTGTCACGTCTTCTTCGGTCAGGTCGGGGTTCTTGTCCGCCACTTTCCGGGCACAGTCCAGGCAGAGGTGCTCACCGAGAATGATCATCGAATCGTTGAGTGGAACGGTGGTGTGGCAACTGTCGCAGTTGCAGTGCTGCATCTGAATCCCCCTGGTTCTTCAGCGAAACAGAATGATCGTGCCGCGGGGCGGCAAAAAAATTTAGGGGGCGAGAGGCCATTGCACGGACACCGGATAGTAGATTCGGTGGGCGATATATGTCAGCGCAGTATGGATGTCACTATATTGTTTTTGCAAAAGTGTTGTCAACAGCGGGTTTCGGCCGTTGCCTGGAGCAGCCGTCTCAATTGGGGTCACCGGGCACGGCGAAGGGAAGATTGAAGCCCAGCAAAGCCTTCAGGCGCTTGTAGGTGATTTCACGGTCTTCAAAATCTCCAACAACGCTGCCGTCCTCATTTTCGTTAAAACTGAGATGGCGGTTCGAAAAACCGCTGCCCCAACTGTATTGCAGTCCGGCCGTGAATTCCAGGCTCAGGAATTGGAACGAGGCCCCGCCCGTGAGGTGGTTCAGGTCCCAGACCGAGATGCTGAGGGTGGCGTCGATGTCCGGCGGCGTGGTGGAATAGTCGGCGCGATAAGACGTGAACAGGGAAAACCTGGGGGTGAAGTCGTGGTTCACCCCGACGCCATAGTTGAACACGTTTTTGGCGGCGTATTCGATATCAAACCGATCATAGGTCCCGGGCTGGGATTGGATCTCATAGGTCACTGGGTCCAGCACCCGGTAGCGGACGATATTGTTGAACCACTCGGTGGTGATGTGGATCCTGGTCGCACCGAGATTGACCGCCCCGCCGGCAGCAATCGATAGCGGTGATTTCCAGACCGGCTTGAGGCCTTCCTGGGTATTGGCCTGTAGGTAGGGCGGGTCGACGCCGGGGTTGTCGGGGTCATAGTCGCCGGAAAGAGCCACGTTCTGGTACACGGACCCGTCACCGAGGAGGCCCACACTCGGTGTGGTGATCGCCAGGCCGGCCGACCATTTGTCCCATTCAGCGGCCACTCCCGCTTTGAGCAGCATGCGGATGTGCCAGTATTTGTACTCTTCGACGAGATATGTGTCGCTATAGATGGTGTTGGCATCCAGGAGTTGGGCTGCAATCTGAGTCCGGGAACGCTGATTGCGCTGGGCGACATAGGGAGAAAACCCCACGGCCACGTTGTCCGACAATTTGCGGGACATGCTGACGCCGTACCAGCTTTCGTCGACTCTGGCGATGCGAAATGCCTCGCCGCTGAACCAGAAATTTCCAGCCGGCGGCGGAGCCGGGTTCTGATCGATGCGCAACCCGGAGGAATCAAATTCGAACTTCACTTTTTGCAGGTAGGTGTAGGCCCATTGCCAGCCGTAGTCGTTGCCCAGGGAAAAGCGGCCCGCCAGGTAGCCGGGTGACGGGGCCACAACAGTACTCGAAGGTTCGGTGCCGCGGCCCAGGTCGTCCTTCATGGTGACGGTGTAGATTTCGGCGGCCTTGGTGGTCAACAGGACCGATCCACCTTTTTGCAAAGCGATCCAGCCGGGGTTGTAAAAAGTTGAACTCAGGTCCGTGGAGCTGCCCACAACCAGGCCGCCGAGCAGCTCGGCCTTGGTGCCGTACTGGTTGTCCCAATAGTGGGCGTCCTGGGCGCGGACAACGGCGGGTCCGGCGATGATCGCCAGGAAAACCATGAGCAGACCGGTGCACCGCAAAATTTTGATACAACCCACGGGGCAACCTTTCGTACTCATCTGAATCCTGTCCTCTGTCCAACTCGAACCACAGATCTACCAGACACCGGCACCAACTTCGACTGCGTAGCCGATAGATTCCCAGTTGAAGATGCCCTTGTTCTTGATGCCGACCCGTACGCCCCAGAAATCAGTGCCCAGCACGGACAGGAATTTGAGCGGTGTATGGCTCATGTTGAGGCGGAACTTGACGCCGGTTTCGGTCATCATGTCGGTGTGGTTCTCGCCAAAATCATCCTTGTCCCATTCCCAGCCGAAAGCAAAATAGCCGTCCACCCAACGTGAAGCGCTGGTGGTGTAGAGCAGGTTCCAGGAAAAATCGCGCAGTTTCTTATCCTTGA
>DAOVTU010000008.1 GCA_030632925.1 Candidatus Krumholzibacteriia bacterium
CGACCCAGGAAGTCATCGACATGGTTGTCGGCTTCATCACGAGCCACAACTACGCCGACTTCCCCATCGTGGTGGCCCTGGTTGAAGATGCCACTGATCAACTCGGATTCGCAGCTGAGACCCAAAAGAAGGCTGAAGCCTCGGCTGCCGAGGGTGACTGGCAGAACGCCATGCTCTGGGCCAACCAGTGGTGGCAGTATCAGGTCAAGACGGCAGACCTCGGTTTGCGCGCCAAAACCCACCTTGAGGAAAATGGCGCGAAAAAGGTCAAGTAACTGGTTGGGAAATACCCGACAATAGTTATCTTGATGGGAAAGTTGCCAGGTGTCAGACTCCGGATTCAACACCGGGGTCTGGCATTTGGTTTTCGACCGTAATGTCCCAAAGGATGTAGCTCATGAAGCGGAATTTGAAGATTGTCCAACTCTGTGTTCTGGTGCTGGGTGTGGCCAGTTTGGCCTCGTGTTCGGGTGGTGACAGGGAAGAACGTCTGACCAAGATCCGCGGTGTCCATGGTGCCGATGAAGTCGGCCGTGGATATGTTGAAGTGATTCCGCTTTCGCCCGGTGCCCAGCTCTACCGAGACAAGACCTGCAACACCTGCCATGGTGACGATGGCATCAAGGGCCTGCTGCCCAGCTACCCGGTCATCGCACGCCAGGGTGAGGAATATGCGTTGCAGCAGATGAAGGATATCCAGAGTGGCAGCCGCGCCAATGGCCAGTCTGCGGCCATGAAAGCCGTGGTCCAGGATATCACCGAAGAAGAAATGATCATTTTGGCTGAGTATATCGCCAACGAATTGGGCGGCGACGCCCCCATCGGCACCGGCGTGGTGGATCCTGAATCCCCCGGCGCAGTGCTCTTCAGAACCAAGACCTGCACCGCCTGCCACGGCAAGGATGCCAAGTCTCCGATCCTGCCGACCTATCCGCGGATTGCCGGCCACACCCCTGAGTATGTCATCCAGCAGATGACCGATATCAAAAGTGGCGACCGCGCCAACAGCATGGCCGTGATGGGCATGAAAGGCATCATGCACCTGGTCACCGAAGAAGAAATCGCCTTGTTGGCGGAGTACATTTCGACAGTGCCGAGATAGTCGGCTGAATTGATCATCCGGTGTGCTGCGGCGGGCCGGGTTCTGCAAAAGGAGACAACCCGATGATGCTGAAGAAACTGATTTTTGTGGCCATGATGCTGACGCTGGTGACTTCGGTCGCCCTGGCTGAAGACCCGGCCTGGAACGAAGGCGGCGGCGAGCAGGACGAGGCTCTGGGCCTGACACCTAATCTGGAGAACGCCATCGAGGTCTACGAAGTTTGTGCGGCCTGCCACCTGCTCGAAGGCTGGGGCACCAAGGACGGCACCTTCCCCCAGTTGGCTGGCCAACCGGCGTCGGTTGCCATCAAGCAACTGGCTGACATCCGGGCCCTGAACCGGGACAACCCGACCATGTACCCCTTCGCGCTGGAGCAGTCCATCGGTGGCGCCCAGTCCGTGGCTGATGTGGCGGCGTACATTGAGAAACTGCCCATGAATCCGGACAACGGCAAGGGCGAGTGGGCCGAAGGCACGCCTGAGTTTGCCAAGGGTGAGAAGCTGTACAAGGACAACTGCGTGCAGTGCCATGGCGATCACGGCCAGGGCGACCCGGTCAAGTTTTACCCCCTGATCATGGGCCAGCACTACAATTACATGCTGCGCCAGTTCGAGTGGATCCGCGATGGCAAGCGCCGCAACGCGAACCCCGACATGATCAAGCAGATCGCCGAATTCAGCGACGACGACATGAAGGCCGTCATCAACTACGTTTCGCGCATTCCGGTGCCCAAGGAACTGTTGGCGCCTTCGACCGAGTGGCGGAATCCGGACTACGATTGATGCCCGACCGCGAAATTGTGTGGGGTCGGGGTTAGCTTCCGAAAAAAGGTTGGCGAATGAAGGCGACGAAAAACAGGTACATCATCAGCAGCATCCTGGTCGTTATTGCGATCGGGTTGCTGGTGCCGATTTACAATGCACCGGTCTGGTGGGTTTCCCTCGAGGCTCCGAACTACCCCGAGGAAGCATTCCCCGACGGTGTGCGGATCATGTTCCACTTCAACGGCGTTTTCAGCGGTTGCGAGTTGATGGACAAAGATGAGATCCTCGAAGAGGAAGCCCTCGACTGCGCCCATGAGATGGATACGATCAACCACTATGTGGGCATGTATCCCATCGCATCTGGTGGGCCGGTGGAATTGTTTTTCTCAATCTTCCTGGTGGCTTTGGTCGCCGTGCTCCTGGTCACCTTTATCTGCGTGAGGCCGAAGGTGCGCACGGGTATCATGGTGGTGGGCTTCGTCTTCATCGTGGCCTGGATGGGCGTGACCTTCTATGGCGAAGGCGGCCTGAAGTACCACAGTGCCCGGTATCTGGCGGGGCGGATCACGGCCATGGGTGAAACCGAGGACGGGGACACCGGCGAGACCATGACGCCGGGTGAAGCCTTGATCGCCAGGCTGAAGGCCTCGCTGGCCGAAAGCGAAGCCAACATGGCGGGCGATGAGGTGGCCGAAGAGGCCGAAAAATTGAGCGACAAGGAACAGAGTATCGCCTACCTGCAAAAGGCCTTTGAGCAGGACAACAGCCGCATGAGCACCAAGGGCCAGCAGTGGCAGGGCAACGGCGCCCAGTTGCTGGCCTGGCACTACGAAAAAAGTCTGGGTCGCTATTTCCGGGACGAAAAGGTCCTGGCGCCCATGGTGAGCGGCATCGTCAAGGCCGGCAATGTTCTCTTTGTGGTGATCATCGGCGTGATGGTGTTGATGCTGGTGATGGGCCGCAAGCCCGAGGGCCTGTTCAACTCATTGCTGGCATTGGCTCCGGCCGGACTGCCGCTCTACTTCATCATCGAGTACTCGACCTGGTTGTGGTGGTACGGTCATAACATGAACGAGATGGGGGCCTTCACCCTGAAGTCCTTCATGCCGACGGTGTTTGGGCAGGGTAAGGTGGCCCAGTTCACGACCAACTCCTATCCGGCCTACGGGTTCTGGCTGATGGTCGTTTTTGCGGCGCTGCTTGTTGTGGCAGTGCTGTTGCGTCGCGAGCCGACTGCTGACGAGGACGATGAATAGAATGCGCCTTGGCGGCGCCCTTCTCGCTCTTTTAATTGGCCTGCCGTGCACTGTTGCGGCAGGCTTGCCTTCCCTGCAGGATCTGATCGACGAGACCGAAGAGAACGGCATCCTGACGCCGCCGCCTGGCGTGTACGCGGGACCGGTTACCCTCGAATTCCCGCTCACCATTGACGGCCAGGGCCAGGTCACTATTGATGCCGGGGGCAAGGCCACGGTCGTCTACATTGAGACCGACGGTGCGACGCTGAAGAACCTGCATCTGACCAACTCCGGTACCTCTCATAACGACCTCGACTCCGGGGTGCAGGTGCGCGGAAATTTTAACGTGGTCAAGGATTGCGTCATTGATAATTGCCTGTTTGGCATCGACCTGCAGCAGTCCGAACACAACATCATCCGGCGCAACAAGATTTCCTCGGTGGACTTTGGCCTCGGGCAGCGCGGTGACGGCATTCGGCTGTGGTACAGCTTTCACAACAAGATCCAGTACAATGAATGCGTCGACGTGCGTGACATGGTGGTGTGGTACTCGGCCGAAAACGAGATCATCGGCAACAAGATGATCGGCAGTCGGTACTCGCTGCACTTCATGTACTCGCGATACAACCTGGTGGAAGACAACTGGTACTACGGCAACGCGGTGGGCATTTTTCTGATGTACAGCGACGGGGTCATCCTGCGCAACAACCACATCCTGCATGCGGCGGGGCCGACCGGCGTGGGCATCGGTTTCAAGGAAACCTCTGACCTGATCGTCGAGAACAACGAGATACTCTACTGCGCCAGTGGTTTGTACATCGATGTTTCGCCTTTCCAGCCCGATACGACCAACCGTTTCTGGAACAATACCATTGCCTACAATGGCATTGGTGTGCGCTTCCTGAACGACTGGACAGGCAACATTTTCCACGACAACCGATTTGCCGACAACCTGACCCAGATCGTGGTCGGGGGCGGCAACAGCGCCAACCGCAACGAATGGTTGGGCAACTACTGGAGCGATTACAAGGGATTTGACCGGGATCACGATGGCGTCGGCGATACGCCCCACGAGATCTACGCCTATGCGGACCGCATCTGGATGGATTCCCCTTTTGCCCAGTTTTTCAAAGGGTCGCCCTTGTTGGAGACCCTGGATTTTCTCGAGCGCCTGGCGCCCTTTACCGAGCCCGAATTGCTGGTCAGGGATCCGGAGCCTAAGCTGAATAAGGAGGATGCGGGAATGACCGAGGTCACTGGCCAGGCCGAGATGCCCTGAGCCACCCGCTCGCACCCATGGACAAGAAAGAAACACCCACGCCAAAGCCGGCGATGACCATGAAGCGTCGCAAGTTTCTGCGCACCCTGGTGATGACCGGCGGCCTGGTCGGCGCTTCGCTGGTCGGCCTGGTGCCGGTGGCCAAGGGCTGGGTCAAACGCTTGCGTCCGCCCGGAGCGTTGCTGGAAAAAGACTTCCTGGCCTCGTGCATCAAGTGTGGGCAGTGCGTGCAGGTTTGTCCGGTCGAGGCGATTTCGCTGGCTGACCTGATCGACGGCGTGGGGGTGGGCACGCCTATCATCGACCCGCGCCAGCAGGCCTGCGATTTTTCCTGCGATGGTTTGCAGTGTGTCTTGGCTTGTCCCACCGGGGCCCTGACCCATCATATCAACTATCCCCACGAAGCCGAGATGGCTGTGGCCAAGGTGGTCCGTCCCAAATTGTGCCTGGCCTCGCAGGGCAAGGGCGTGCATGGAACCGCGCGCGGTGACAACTTCCACGGCCTGTTGCGCTATGATGAAGTCGACCGCTGGAATCCGATCCCCGTCAGCGATCACCAGTACGATCTGGAGGTCTGTGACCTCTGCGTGCGCCAGTGCCCCATCGAGATCCGGATCGCCCAGTGCGCGGCCGGCAATCCGCCGGCCGGCGATGAGAACCAGTGCCCGCCCGAGCCAGCCATCCGCCTGGTCGAAACTGGCGAAGTCGATGGCCGCAAAACGTTTGCGCCCGAAGTGCTGTCAGGTTGCGTGGGTTGTGGCGTCTGCGAAATGATCTGCCCCGCCGAGCCATCAGTTTTTGAAATGGGACTGGATAACCGGGGAGGGCACGCATGAAAAAGCTCGTCGAATCCCTGAGCGTTCTGTTCGGCAAGACTCCCGGCCGCCCTGCGCCTGAAGAAATCTCCAAGAAGGCCCAGACCGTGCACGCCGGGATGGCCGAAAAAATGACCCGCGAGTTGCATCTCCATGTGGCCGCCGAAAGGGCCAAGAAAGCCGCGGCGGCCAATGTCTGGCGCCGCCGCCGCTGGGCCGTGCTGATCGTCGTGAACCTGCTCTTCGTGGTGTCATATAAATTTGACATCCAGCTGATGGAAGGCGCCCTGACCGGTTCGCGCTTCGTGGGTTTCCACATGGCCGATCTGAACGCTGCCCTGCAAGTGATGCTGGCCTACAAACAAGTGCTGATCAACCTGCTGATCGGGATCGTCACCATTTTTTTGGTGTGGTGGTTGCTCGGCGGCCGTACGTTCTGCTCGTGGGTGTGCCCCTATCACCTGCTGAGCGAGTGGGCCGAAATTCTGCATCTGAAATTGGCCAAGAAGAAACTGGTCAAGGACAACAGCTTCGACCGACGCGGCCGCACTCTGCTTTGGATCACGTTTGCGGTCCTGGCTTTTGCCACCGGCTACACGATTTTTGAAACGATTTCGCCGACGGGTATCATCAGCCGCGCCCTGATTTATGGGCCTGGGGTCGCTCTGGTCTGGGTGCTGGGGCTGTTGCTGTTCGAGGTGTTGTATTCACGGCGCGCCTGGTGCCGTTACGCTTGCCCGATTGGCCTGACCTATGGTTTGGTGGGGTCGCTGTCGCCGATGAAGGTGGTGCACGACGCGAGCAAGTGTTTCAATGACGGGGCCTGCCGTCAGGTCTGCATGGTGCCCCATGTGCTCAACAGCACCATCAAGGGCCGGGCCAAGACCGTTAAAACCGACCTCGGGGCCGATTGCACCCGTTGCGGCGCGTGCATGGATGTCTGTCCGACCGATGCACTGAACTTCAAGTTCAAGGGAATGGGTAAACTCTAGTGATCCGATTCGAAAACCTGCAAAAATCCTTCCGCAAGACCCACGTCCTGAAGGGCCTGGACCTGGAAATCGCGCGCGGTGACCGCATTGCCCTGGTGGGCTCCAACGGTGCTGGCAAGACCACCATGATCCGCTGCCTGCTGGGCGAGTACACCCACGAGGGTATCGTGACGGTCAACGGCCTGGACCCACGCACCCACCGCACTGAGGTGCTGGGCCGGATCGGTTTTGTGCCGCAGTTGCCGCCGCCGCTGAAGCTGGGCGTGGGGCCACTGATCAACTTTGCCGCCGAGCTTTGCGGCAGTGACCCGGCCCGCATGATCGCGATTGCGGAACAGTTGGGGTTGAACATTGCGGAACTCAAGGGCCGGCCGTTCGTGAAACTGTCCGGCGGCGAGAAGCAGAAACTGCTGATTGGAATTGCCCTGGGCCGCGACAGCGACTTGCTGGTGATGGACGAACCGGCGGCCAATCTGGACCCCGTGGCGCGTCAGGTTTTCTTCGGCTTGCTGGCCGAGCGCCGGGACAATGTTTCGATGATCATTTCGAGTCACCGCCTGGATGAAGTGGCTTCCCTGGTCAACCGGGTGGTGGAGTTGGATCGCGGCCGGATCGTTTTGAACGATCACGTTGACGATCGTCTGGACATGGCCAGCGTGCTCGATTGCGTGATCGATCTGGCCGCTGCCAATCCGGCCTTTGCCAACGCCATCGGGGCCTGGGACTTTGCCGAAGAAAAAGACGGCGCTCGCTGGCGCGGCAAGGTTGCCGGGCCGGATCGACTGCGCTTTCTGGGGATGTTGTCGCGTTATGCGGCCGTGTTGCAGGGCATCGAAATGAAGGAGCGTGACAATGAGCAAGTTGTCTAAGGCGAGCAAGTTGTTTAAACTGAGCGCTTTATTGGTAGTCTTGGTGCTGGCTGCCTGTTCCGGAGAGCCGAAAACCGGCCCGGGCGAGGTTCGCTGGGACAAGGACGCCTGCGCACGCTGCATCATGTCGGTCAGCGACCACAACTTTTCGGCCCAGGTGCGCGGCGGCGAGGCCGAACGCAAGACCAAACTCTACTTCTTCGACGACGTCGGCTGCGCTGTATTGTGGCTGGAACAACAGCCCTGGCGCGAGGATGCCCGCACCGAAATGTGGGTCACCGACTACAAGACCGGCGTGTGGATCAACGCCTTCACGGCCTCGTACGTGACGGGCAACATCACGCCCATGGACTATGGCCTTGGGGCCCAGCCCGCAGCGACCGAGGGCAGTTTGAACTACGACCAGGCCGTGCTGGAAATTCACGACCGGGAAAACCGACTCCACTGAGAAGGAATCAGAGTACGATATGAAGCAACTCATGCAACTGGCCCGGGCCGACATCGGCGAATCCCTGCGCGCTCGCTGGTTCCTGGTTTACACCATAGTTTTTGGCGGCGTGATGGTCGGCCTGTTCGCCTCGGGTTTGACCGAGTCGCGCATTATGGGCTTCACCGGCCTGTCGCGATTGTTGGTGACCTACCTGCAGATCACCATGGCCATCCTGCCGATCTTCATGCTGATCACGACGGTGCGTTCGGTGGTGGGCGATCGGGAAGCCGGCGTGTTCGAGTACATCCTGGCCTTGCCTGTGAGCATCGGTGCGTGGTATTGGGGCAAGTTGGCCGGACGTTTTCTGGTGGTCTTTTTGCCAGTATTTGGCGCCATGTTGGTGGCGGTCATCTGGGGCCTGATCCGGGGCGTAGGCATACCTTGGTTTCAGGTGCTGTTCTATACGGGATTGTTGGCTTCGCTGGCCTGGTGTTTCCTGGGTATCGGCATGCTGATATCGACCCTGTCGCGCTCGACGGATGTGGCCCAGGGTGCGGCTTTCATGACCTGGCTTTTCCTGCTGCTGTTCCTGGACCTCATCCTGCTTGGTGCTTTGATCCAGGAGGGCTTGCCGGCCGAATCGGCTGTCGCCATCGCCTTGGTCAACCCCCTGCAGGCCTTCCGCACCGCTTCGATGCTGCTGTTTGACCCGCAGCTTGTCCTATTGGGCCCTTCGGCTTACGTGATCCTGGACAACTTCGGCTACAAGGGGTACCTGACCTTCGCCATGAGCTACCCGATCATAGTCGGCCTGTGCAGCGCCAGCCTCGGGTTCTGGATCTTCAAACGGGGCGACTATTCCTGATCGCCCCGTTTGACGCCATTATTCCTCGCACAGAGCCCCGGACAGGATGTCTGCCGACCGGATGGTCAAGGTGAACGGCCGCAGAAATTCCTCCCCGCCGACTGCCGTCAACACAGTTCCACTGACAACACTTTGCACCTGAGCCCCGGTGTTCTGGAAAATTTGCAGCGTTGATGGCGTATCGGCATCGTTGACCGCTACCCAGAAACGGCTGGCTGTCACCCAGGTGAAGTTGCAGTCCCAACTGCCAAGGTTACCCGAAGTGGGTCCACTCTCGAATATCTGGATGTTGCCGGTCGCTTCGACGATCGGGTCGAGATAACCGATGGTCATCGTATAAGGGCTGAACTGGGTCGCAAATGCATGGCTGGCGAAATCGCCGCTCCAGGCGCCGTCGCCCTCGACGACAAGGGTCCAGGAGCAGGAACATGCGCCGACTTCGACCTCGACCTTACCCACGACCGAAGGATCTTCCTGGCTGGTCGCCACAACCAGAGCTGTGCCGGAACCAGTGGACGGGGCCGAGTAGAGCCCGGTCTGGTTGACGCTGCCGACGGCTGTGCCGCCGACGTTGACGGGCTCCAGAGACCAGGTGACGGCGGTATTGTCCAAGCCCTGGACAGTGGCGGTGAAGGGCTCACTTTCGCCGTTGGCCACGCAGGCGCCGCCGGGCCCGACAATGATGGAAGCTGTCTGGTGCCGGATCTCGACCTGGTCCTTTCGCGCCGGCAGACCGCTGGCGCGCAAGCCCTGTCGGCTCGAACTTTCGACGACAACGAAGAAGGGGTAGGCCTGCTCATTGGTTGGCGTCAGCAGCGGCCGGGTGCCCGGCTCGTTGGTTTCGTTGCCCTGGCCGTCGTTCCAGCTGCCGGCTTCGGTCCGCCAGTCCAGCGTGACGCGATCGGCGTTGGCGATGGTGGCGGTGATATTCACCACTTCACCGGGGTTCTGGACCGTGATGACATCCGGCGTGGCGACAACACTGATGGCCTTGGTTTCGATGGGCAGGTCGGCCGAGACGGACTCGAAGCCGAATTTTTCGGTGACGGCCTTAACGCGGATGATGTCGGTCCCGATCTCAATCGGGCGAATTTCGCGCCATTGGGTGTCGACCGAGACCCGGCCGATCACGGCTTTACCTTCACTGTAGGGCTGGTCGGTGATGTCTATGCGCCAGCGCTGGGAACAAAATTCCACCGCACCGTCCGGCTGGCCGTCGAGGTAGGTGTCCAGGCTCATGTTGATGCCGCCCATGGCAGCGTCGCGCAGACCGGTGCTGCCCTGAATGGCCAACTTTTCGGAATTGGCCAATCCGGCGCCCATCAATTGCATGGCCCCATTGAGGATGGCTTTGTCAGCTACCCAACCCTTGGATTGGGCGATGACGTTGACATCGGACCACTGGGCAAATCCTGGCTCGTCTTCGGGCAATTCGGAACGGTCGAGAGCGAAATCCAGGCTGACAAATGAGCTGGGATAGGTGTTGGCAATGTACTCGCGGGAAGTTTGAAAGGCGTAGACTCCGGCGCCGAGCACCGAAGCGGCGGGGGTGAAAGCGGGCACGAAGGCCGCGGCGGAAAATGCGAGCCCGGCGGCCTGCATGATCTGAGCCGGGGCGCCGTTGGGATCGGTGGCGATCTTGGCTTCAAAAGCCTTTTGCATCGCGTCCGAAAGTTCAGGTGCCGTTGAAACCGTGGGGCCCATGTTGACGCAATCGCCGGTGGTTGATTTGTCGGTGAACCAGGCCAGGGCGGTGGGTTGGAAACCTGCCAGCCGGTCGATGTCCGCCTGCACCACGGAGTCGATGTGGGCGTAGCCAAAAATGCTGTCCAGCAGGTCTTTCTGGGTGGCGTCGAGATAGGTTGACGTACCGTCGGCGATCCGGGCAAAACAATCGGGGTGGTTGGGATCGTCCACGTAGGATTGGGCAACCTTGAAGGGCAGCAACCGCGGTTCCACTTCTGCAAAGTCCAGGGCGGCCAAAGCGGCAAAGGAACTGCCTTCAAGCACGGCGCGTTGGTCGATGTGCTCCCGCAAAACCTCGACATAGCGAGCGAAGCTGCCGGGTGCTGCGGGCAAAGCGCCGAGATCGATTTCCCGCACGGGACTGCGCACACCGCCGCCGGCGATCACCAACTGAACCGGCCCACCCTCGTTGGGGAAGATGGGGTGAAATGGCGCCCGAAACCACGGCAACCCTTCAAGAGGGACTTCCAAAATCCGGCTGAACAGGTCCAACCCGTCGGCATCCAGGAAAATCACTTCGTAGCTGGTAATTGCCGCTTTGGTGGGCAGGCCATTGACAAATATCGGCGCCATCGGTGCGCTGTCGGTTGCCGACAAGGACACATCCGCCAGATCAGCGGGCGGGTTCGGCACGGTGCCACCGTCACCATCGCTGCCACAGCCGACCGGCAGGCATAAAAAAAGGATCAATAGCAGCAGGGCCGAAATTTTGAAATTGGGCACGATTTGTACTCCTGGAGGTAACAGGGCCGGATTGAGAGCTGTTATCCTCTATAACGGAATTTCCATACAATACCGGACATGTCTTTTTTGCGGCGCCTGGGACTATGGCTGGGATCCAGGTCGGTGGGGTGGGGCCGTTGCATTGGGCATGCGGGGGCTGGGATCCTTGAGAATGAGCCAAGGGTCTGCGAACGGAGCCAACCGCTCAGCAAAATCAAGCGCCTCAAGCACGGGCGCCCCTCGGAAAAACTTGGCCATGGGCCGGTCAATCCAGATGCGTTCCGAATACAGGTACACCGCGTGTGGGGTGTCGCCGAATCCGTCCCGATTCCGATCAAACCCCCGATAATCCTGCCAGATATTACCCCGCCAGTCGTTGTCCAACGCGCTGGTGGGCCCGGTCACCGCCACCTGCAGAAAATTCCCCTTAAAAACGTTGTCGTGGATAATGTGCCCACCCTTGTCGCCATAGAAATACAGGGCCACGTTGTTGTAGGCGAAGGTGTTGTTGCGCACAAAAAGAATGTTCTCGGGAAAAGTGGGGGAGTTGGCGGTCAGGCCCACGGCGCAGTCGAGAATCTCGTTGGCCTCGATCACGATGGCCGAGCTGCCTTTGACGGCAATGGCCGAACCCTGCAGGTGCCCCTGGTGTTCGATGCGGTTGTGGTGGATCTGCAGCTCATCCGAGTAGATGCCGACGATGCCGTGTTCGTTGTGGCTCAGGTGGTTGTTCGCCACTTCGGTGCCACCGGAATAAATCAGTTCCATGCCCATCCGGCTGTCGGTGATCCGGTTGCCGGCGATGATGTTGTTGGGCGAATTGGTCAGCACCATGTCGCGTACGCCGGTCAAAACATTGTCCTCGATGAGGTTTTCGCGGCTGTACCAAAGCCGGATGCCTTCACCGCGCAAGGCCATGCCCACCGGACGTGAGGAGATGGTATTGCCACGCACGATATTGCGATCGCCGGCCGAGATGTGCACCCCAAAGAGCACATCATCAATGGTGTTGTTCTCGATGAGCACTTCATCGGCGTTGACGAGGATGGCGGCGTCGACTTTATCGTGGGAATTTCCCGAATTCAGCAGGTGGCAGTTGCGCACCGTCACGCCGTCAGACTTGATCGTCAGGATGGTGCCGGTGCCGCCGCCATTGATGGTCGCTGTGCCGAGGCCGTCGATCCCCATGGGTTTGTTGACGACCGCGGGGCCGGTATATTCGCCGGGCATCAGGCGCAGGGTGGCACCAGGGGCGGTCAGGTCGATGAACAACTGGAGCGGGGGAACGGCCTGGGCGGCAGTGGCCCAAAGAGCCACTATCAGGACAGCAGTTGAAAGGCGGAAATGCATCGTTGCGCGCAACCTCAGCCGGAAGTCATAGGGATTGGGACCTGTTGCAAATGGTTGGTCATAATCAGCTTGGTGTCAATGTCGGAGTTCAATGGTGGGTAATGAGTTGGCGGATCCTCGGAATTGGGCGTTGTGCGGCGAATTGAAAACGAGAATCCGTAACATTTAATCCCCTATAAATAGCTAGGATTTAGCCGACTCGTGTTATAATATTAGCAGGTCTCACACCCAGGAGGAAGCCTGTGTCCGAAGCTCAGAACACCCCCTCGCGTAAGCGACGCCTGCCCGCAACCTACTACAACATGATCACCATGGCCGGTGCGACCATCGCCGCCATCGCTCTCGGCCTCATCGTCTTTCTCGTTGTTCTCGAAGCCACCGCCACCGAGCACAATCCGTATATGGGAATTGTGGCCTTCATCTTGTTGCCGGCCTTCCTGGTCCTGGGCCTGATCATCGGCGCCTTTGGTGTGTTGCGGCAGCAGCGCCGTCGCCGCCTGGGCCTGCCCAGCACTGAAAAATTGCCCCAGATCGATTTCAACAATCCGGCCCACATGCGGGCCACGCTGTTTATCAGTGTCACCTTCGTGATCTTCCTGGCCATGACGGGCTTCGGCAGTTTCAAGGCCTATGAATACACCGAAAGCGACGAGTTCTGCGGCACCCTGTGTCACGAAGTGATGCAGCCGGAGTACACGGCCTATTCGGTCTCGCCCCATGCGCGGGTCGGCTGCGTGAAGTGTCACATCGGGTCGGGCGCCGAGTGGTTTGTGAAAGCCAAGATATCCGGCATGTATCAGGTCTATGCGGTGCTCTTCGACAAGGTGCCCCGGCCTATCGAAACACCCATTGCCAACCTGCGTCCGTCGCGCGATACCTGCGAGCAGTGCCACTGGCCGGCCCATTTCTACAACGAGAAACTGGTCGTGCATGACTACTACGGGTATGAAGACGAAAACACCCATTGGAAGCTGCACCTGCTGATGAAAATCGGCGGCGGCGGCGATGAAGGTCCGGCCAAGGGCATCCATTGGCACATGAACATCAACAATGACATCGAATATGTGGCCACCGATGAGAAGCGCCTGGAAATTCCCTGGGTCAAATCGACCCGCGCCGATGGCACGGTGAAAATCTACCGGGACGTTGAGGCTGATTTCGAGGATGCCGATTTGGCCGAACACGATTCGCGTCACATGGACTGCATCGACTGCCACAACCGGCCGACCCATCACTACAATCCGCCGGCCAAGTTGGTCAACCATGCCATGAGCCTGGGCCGCATCGATCCGACCCTGCCGGGAATCAAAGGTCTGGTGGTCGATTTGATGAGCGAAGAATACGAGTCGACGCCCGAGGCTTTGGCGGGTATCGAGACCGGCATGCGCGAGTACTTCGGTGAGGAACACCCGGAGTTGGTGGCCAGTCGTCCCGATGACCTCGAACGGTCCATCGCCACGGTCAAGCGCCTGTTCAGCACCAACATCTTCCCCGAGATGAAAGTCAGCTGGCGCGATTTCCCCGACCACATCGGGCACCTGACGACACCGGGCTGTTTCCGCTGCCACGACGGCAACCACGAAACCGAAGATGGCGAAGTGCTCTCGCGGGACTGCAACATCTGCCACACCATCGTGGCCCAGGAGCGCAAGGACGGCGGCAAGTACGTCTCGCTTGATGCGGTGGAGTATGTGCATCCCGAAGATATCGATGAAGAGTGGAAAGAGACCAACTGCAGCGAGTGCCACGAAGGGTAGTTGCGGCCGGGTACAGGTCAATGGAAGCGCCCCTCGGCTTGCCGGGGGGCGCTTCGCTTTGGTCAGTGGTTGGCGGGCTGCTCTTCATCTTCGGACTGGTTTTCATCTTCGGACTGGCCTTCGGCAGCGGCTTTCTCACTGTTCCGCCTGTCCATTTCCTCGAACGCCCGGATCAGACCACTAATCGCCGGCAGATCCAGGCCCACATCAAAGCCACTGCTCAGCTCTTCGATCGTCAAAGTGCCTTCGAAAGGAACCGGATTGTCGGCAAATACCACCTGGTCATCCTGGTCCATGTCCTCCAACAGGTCAGTGACCCATTTGATGATGGCCAGCCAGTCGCCGGTGATGACCTGCTGGCAGTCCGGGCCGCCGTTGCGCGCGATCCTTGCCACATCCGCCATGGGTTGACCACGTTTGCCGGTGGCTTTGACCATTTCCGCCAGGGCCTCAGTGTCGGCGTCCGAGGCCATGAACAACTTGTCACCCTTGGTGCCGAGGTAAATGCGGGGCATGATTTTGCGCAGGATGGATGTCATCTGCTCGGCCTGCAGGCGCTCGGTTCCGACCAGGGACGGCGCCGGGGTCTGGGGCATGACGGTTTCGAATTGATCCAGATCAAATTCGATATCCCAGCTGCGGAATTTCACACCATCGATCTTCACATCGTCCAGCCGGATCAGACTGTAACCGATCTCCAGTTCGTGCACGCCCGTCAGGATGTTGGTCAGGGATTCGAAATGGGCGTCGGCGTCCGCAGATTCCATCACCATGTGGGCGGCCACGCCGGCTTCATCGAGGCGCAGGGCGGCGGCCATGGGGTTGGCCCAGATATCGGCCGCAGCCAAATAATCTTCGACCCAGGCACTGTAGCGGGTCGCCTGGTCGGGCTCCATTTCCTGCAAAGCGGATCGCATTGAGATGAGATAGAGTTCCTGGAATGACTCAAAAACGCCGGTCTGGTCCATGGCGATAACGGTGGTGAAGTCGGACCCGGCAGGCAGGGCACGTGTCAGTTCCAGGGCGGATTCGAAAGCCGGTTGGGGGCCGGGGTCCAAGGCGCTGCCTGCCTTGAAGCCCATGCCGGAGTACCATTTGATCAGGTCGCCGTCGCGGCCGAGACCCAGGTCCAGGCGCGTGATCGAATCCATCAACAGGTTCGCTGCCTTGCCCATGGCCTGCGCTTCAGCCTGGGAGAAAGCCACTTGATCATTCGCCGGTTCGCCGTCAAGGCGGGTCGGGATGCTGGCCAGTCCCATCTCGGCGATGGGGCGGTAATTCGTGATGACCGTTTCCAGGTCCAGCGTCATGGTGATCACGCCGTCGGGCACGTACTGGGCCAGGTTCGGCGGGGTGGGAGCCGGCGCGTAGGACGGCTCGTTGGAGGCTGCCAGGTAGTTGCCTTCGAAGGCAAAGTGGGCGTACGAACCACCGGCCTGGAGGCTGCTGAAATCTTCGAAGTCCGAGCGCATGGGCAGGATGAAGGTGAACGGCGGTTCACCGCCACCCATCAGGTTGGGCAGGCCCGCAACCACGAGCAGCGGCCGATCCAGGTCCACGACAGTTTTGAAGCTGGGCAGCAGTTCATTCATGAAACCGGTCACATCGCTGGTCGAGGCGGTGTTGTCCTCGTCGACCACCATGAGCACGGATAGGTACAAGTCTGCCAGCTCATTGACCGACGAGACTGCGATGATGGCCGTAGCGTCGGCCGGCAGCAGTTTCTGCATGTCCTCAGGCAAGGCGAATCTGTCGCCAGCCAACGAACTGCCGGACAGCAACAGGCCGGCACAGAGGGCAATCAGACCGGTGATGGCTCTGGTCATGGGGATCTCCTGAGGGTTTGATCGGGCGAAAAATCGCAATTCAATATTCAGGCAGAAATATCGGCAAGTCTTGCACCGGACTGAAGTTGTGGTTCGTTACAGCCCAAACATGACCGCCACGCCTATTTTGTGGTCCGGGATATCACCCAGACCCCAACGATACTCCACATTGTAGCGCCGGGTTCCCTTCATGGGGATGTTCAGGCCCAGAGTCAGGCTCAAGCCCAGTTCCAGATCACCGCTGAGCAGCATCGAGGGACCGGCGCTGCCATAGAACCGGATGCCGGTGTCGGGCAAGGGAATCAGGTAGAGCCGGAAGTCGGCGTTGGCCACCGAAGGTGCATCAGTGCCCGGGCCAAAATCGAAGCTTGGCACCAGCGAAACCGATCCGAATTTCGCCATGAACTCCATCTGGACGCCAAGATACAGGTCGTCACCGCCTCCATTGAGTCCTGCTCGGGGGCCCAGGGCCGAATTTGCGTGGGCGTCAGGTGTGGCGGCAAATGTCATCATGACCAGGCAGAAGACAGTCAGGGCAGTGCGCATGGAAACCTCGTTGTCGGGCAATTAGAGTCAAAAAGAGTGGAGGGGCGAACCAGACCCGATCCTAGCAAATGCGGGGCCATCGGGAAACTGAATTTCCGATACAGGTGGACGATTGGAGTTTCCGATTCTATCATGCGGCAACATCTGTTTTACACAATTGAGGAGTTGCCGTGAAGAATTTGCGTCCATCTGTATTGATTATTTTGTGTGTGTTGTCGGTTGCCGTGGTTTCGGCGCCTGGTTGTGGTGGTGGGGGACCGAATCCGGCGATGGAGCTGGGCGGGATCAATACCGGTGAGGTGCTGCAGGGGTTGCTGGCCCGCACCCAGCGTGCCATGTCCCAGGTCAACAGTGTCGACGGTGCCAAGGCGGCCAATGAAGAATTGCTGCGCATCAACCAGGATTACGATGACCTGCTGTTCCACATTCCCAAACTCAGCGACGAGGGCCGCGCCGCCCTGGCCAAGAAGTCGAGCCGGGCCCTGCCGGAGATGAGGTCCATGGTCAATCAGATCCATGAAATGCCGGCCCTTGACGAGGTTCTCGGCGAAACGCTGGATCAAATGGTCGCCAAGCTGGAAATGGTGCGCTGAGAAACC
>DAOVTU010000280.1 GCA_030632925.1 Candidatus Krumholzibacteriia bacterium
CCTGGAGTTGTGCCACTGCCGTATGGCCAGCGGCAACCCAGCCCCCTTGGTAGTGCTTTTTTTCGATCATGAGTTGGCCAAGCGGCTGCGTGAACAAGGTCTAGAGCCGATCATCATACAGGGGCAGAACCGTTACGACCTGGGCATGATCAAGCAGTTGGTCGAACAGTTGCGAGAGCATGAAATCGACGTGGTGCATGCCCATGGCTACAAGGCCACCATTGCCTGTGGCCTGGCCCGGCGACATCTGAATTTTGGGCTCGTCAAGACGGAACACGGCAAGGTCGAGTTTGATCCCCGCAAGCCCCTGTCATGGTTCAAGGCCCGGCTCAATTTTACGGTGGAACAGTTCCTGACGCGGAAATATGTTGATAGTGTGTGTTATGTGACCGATGACATAGGCAGGTTTTATGACAGCGCCCATCGCAACCTGAATCGGCAGACGATCCACAACGGGATGGCCCCGTTGGTGGCTGCGGACTATGCGCGGCCCACGGACTTACCGTTGGACAAGATCAACGTGGGCATCGTGGGGCGGATCAGTGAGGTCAAAGGCATTCCGGTCGCTTTGGAAGCCATGAAGTTGTTGCAGAAGTCGGGACAGGTGCGCTTGAATATCATTGGCACCGGCAAGTTGACGGATTACCTGCAGGAGATGGTGGCGAACACCCCCTTGGCAGACTCGGTCCATTTTCTGGGTTTCCGGCGCAACGTCTATGACTATCTGGCTCACCTGGATATCCTGCTGATGCCGTCATTTCACGAGGGGTTGCCCTACACCCTGCTGGAAGCCATGTCCCTGGGACGGCCTGTTGTCGTCTCGCGAGTCGGCGGCCTGCAGGAGGTCATCACCGATGGCCATAATGGTATGTTGTGCCCGGCAGGGGAAGCCGCGCCATTGGCGGCGTGTTTAGACAAATTGCTGTCGGATAGAGAATTGGGGCACAGGCTGGGGCAGGCTGCCCGCACCGATCAGAACGAACACTACACGTTGGAGACCATGGGCAACAAGTACGAGACAGTATACCGGCAGGTCATGCCGCCGCACCCGAACGGTGGTGCGACCCGTGGCTGAATCCCGGCTCGACAGTGGGGCTGCCGAAGACAACGGTCTGCCGCCCGTAAGCACGGGGCGCCAGATAGTGGCGCTGTCTGCCCGGGTTAACAAATATGTAGAACAGCCCCTGATAGTGATGTTGGTTTTCCTGGTCTTTGTGGTGGCCTGGTACATGAACTGGGGCGCCCGCCGCGGTTTTTTTGCGGCCATGCGATTCGAATTCGTGGTGGCCTGGTTCCTTTTGCTGGCGTGCTCTATCCTGGTGTCCAACGGCAGGATCAACTTTACGCAATCCCGGCCCGTGTTGATGGCGACCGGAACACTCCTGCTGTTTATGGTGGTACAGGTGCCGTTTGCCGCCGACCCGGACATGGCCAAGTTCATCTTCTTTGATCGTGGCGTATTCAAGTTTTCGATGATGGCCTTTTTTATCGTGGTCATGGTGCAATCGCCGCGAACCTTGCTGTGGTTCCTGCTGGCCTATCTTTTTGCCTGTTTGTATGTGACTCAGGAATCGGTCCAAGGATTGATCTCGGGCGGGCTGTATTGGGAAAATCAGGGCGTGATGCGTCTCCATGGCTCGGTGCGGATGTACGCCCACCCCAACAGTCTGGCCGGCTTGGCCATGGGTGTTGTTCCTTTCGTAGCTTTCCTGTTTCCGGTGGTCAGGCCAAAGTTCATCCGATTGCCTCTTCTTGTCGTTTGCAGCACTTCTCTGGTTTGTGTGATCTATTCGGGCTCCCGGACTGCTTACGTGGCCATCATCGCCTTCTTGTTGTTCTGGTGGGGAACTTCCCGACACAAGGTTCGCTTTCTATTGATCTGCCTGGCTGCCTTGGTGATCGCCTACCCTGCGATTCCCGCGGAATATCGTGACCGCTTCAAGAGCATCACCGGTGATGAGGCCCAGGGGCACTCGAAGCAATCCCGGATCCTGATTCTGGAGGATGCCTGGGATATTTTCCTGTCCAATCCGGCCGGGGTCGGGCTGGCCTCGTTTCCCGCGGTCAGGATGCAGCGTTTCGGACGCAAACAGGATACGCACAACCTCTATTTCGAGATTGTCACGAATCTGGGTGTGCAGGGGCTGGTGGCCTTCTTTGCGTTCATCTTTTTTCTGTTTCGAGGCAACCTGTATGCCTATCGCTTCTATGAACGCCAGACGCGGCGGTTTGCTCCATATCTGAAGCGCTCGGGATTGAGCCCGCCGGTTCGCAAGGCGCTCATCCAGTTTGATTCAGACCTGAAATTCCTGTCCGCAGTGGTCAAGTCCGTAGCAGGATTCGTCTTTGTGCGCCTGATGCTGGGATTCTTCGGTATGGATATGTACGAAGTCTATTGGTGGTTCGCCGTGGGGCTGACTGTCGTGCTGCTGAACATGATGTCGTCGGTGGGAACGCGGGCCAAGCTCTTGGCGCACCTGATCGAGTCGGATTTGCAACGCAACGCGAAGTCCTGACGGACCAGCTGGCCGGCGTGGGCAACTATTGCGCCGGCTGTGCAGTCCGTGTCAGCGGTGGGGGAATCTGGAAGTCGTACACTTCTTCCGGTGACAGTTGGGTGTCGGCTTCGACGGCCTTGACCAGATTGTACGCTTCCCTTGCCGTGACGTAGTGGAGTTGCAGATTGTTTTCCACGCAGTATTCTTCAATAGCAGTCAGCATGGCATCCATTTCACCATCAAAGAACAGGTCGGCATGGGGGAAGCCGTGGGCGTGGATCTTGACGAAGACCCACTCGGGCTTGCCTTCGATACCTACGGCAATACGGTTCCACAGATCCACCCGATGCTTCTTGAAATAGCCGGCTGCGTTTTTCGGGCTGAACAATTTTCCGGTCGCTCCCGAGCCCTGCGCATCATCCAGACTGCCATATTCCATGAAGATCCGAGGGTCTTTGAAGTCCAGACCCAGGGGGCCAGGAATCATCATCAGGCCGGCGCCGGGTTTGCCCAGCACCGCTGGTTCCGCCGTCGTATCGTAGGACTTGGGCTCTGGCGTATCCTGGCAGTAGAAAATCTGATTGAAGGTCTTCGGCTGGGCCGATGTGCCAAGGGCCGGGAAGGTGAGATCCGCGTAACAGCCAAGGTCCTGCAGGATCTGGATCTCGTCATTGACGCCACACAGGCGATCGGCGCCGGAGTTGTCCAGGGTCCAATTGCCGTGGATAAACGAGAATCTGGGCTTGCCACCGGGACTGCTGATCAGGGCACCCACATCCGTAAAGCCGGTGAGGGCCGTCTTGAACTCGGCTGCAAACGACTCGCCGCCATCGTGGTAGTGATGCCAGTGGACTTCGATCTCACCAAACCCGCGGCCGGATGAGGCCGCCAGTTGTTCGACGATGACCGGGTCGAAGTTGTCGATGGGGTAGAACCAGGAGTATTGGAAATTGCGTCCCTGGCTATCAGTGTGACGCGCCGAAACGTCCTCGAAATTCTGGAGCCAGCGCTGTGCCTTGGCCTGATTCTTCGGCCCACTGCCCGGTTCCCAGTGGTCACACATCAGGAAAATGAAATGCTTCGCCTCGTCATTGGCGTTGTAACGGCCGGCCAGTTGATCCTTCAGGTACTGTGGTACCCAGAGATCGGAATGGCTGGTCTTGACGATTTTGGCACCCATCCAGAGGGGAACCAGCAGCAAGATGATCAGACAAGCGAATACCGATAGGCGTAGCCAAACCGGTACTCGAGCAAACAGTGCTTTGATAGCGTGCATAATGTGGAGAAGTCCTTAAGCCTTACGAGCCTACCAATACCGGCTGACCAGGTTGACCTGGAGTCTCAACAGGGTCGCCATGATTGGTTCCCACCGCAAGGCCGGTTTGGTTCACATTGCCATCGGAATCAAAGACGAACAACCAGAGCGCTTCGGATACGCCAAAACTGCCGAGGTTGCCAGCAACCTGGATGGAGTCTGACTGCCAATCCTGGGGAATCTGGAGCTCGAAGTGCGTCACGTCCGACCAGTTGGCGGCATCGCCGAGGGCTACGCGCGATTGTGTATTGTCCATATAGATATCGCTGATGAGGGTCTCACCGACATGGGAGTTGGTCTGGTTGTAGTCGACGGCGCCGATCATTTCGGCCCAGGTGTAGTTGACACCGGTTTCGCGACCCACCGTCCAGGTCATGTCGTCACCTGATACTACCATCTTGTTGTTCCAGTAGAATTTGACGGTGCCGTTGCCGGCGCCCGGTCCGAGGCCTCCCGAACTGTCCAGCATGATGGTGTAGTGGTTCCACTCTCCATCGGTCATCCAACTGCCGTAGCGGGTGGTTTCGTCGGGATAGGCGTCCCATTTCATCCGGGTCGGATAGATGGTCAGACGGCCGATGACACCGGAACTGCCAGCCCAAAAGCGACCGATTTTCACCTCGGAGGTGTTGCCGGACATGATTTCGGAGCTGCGGATCCACCAGTCAACCATCATGAAGTCGCCACCAACGTCGCCCATTTCCTTGATCGCACTGCCACCGGGGTTTCGGATCCGGTAGACCGAACGGCCAGGAGCGCGAGTTGTCCCTTTTTCGATGACGGCCGGTAAGGCGGTGGAACTGTAATCCGCGTCTTTTTGCGGAGCGTTCGCGTCCTGAGGGTGAAGGTTGTCACCATCACGGGTGGGGAAGACATCGTCGTCACCCAGAGAACTGTAGGCTGAGGAGGTCAGATCGTCCCAATTCCAGGGACGGGCTGTGGCCTTGAATCCAAAGCCAAGTCCACTGATGGTCACGATGTTTCCGTTTTCAAAATCCTGGTCCACACTGGTGACTTGCACTTGGGCAGCCACATTGCCGGCGAACAACATGGCAATTAGCATGGACAATGAAACGCGCCAAAACATCAAAATACCTCCACAAACCGCTGAGTTTCCTTATGCAAAGCCTCTTTAGGCAGCATTGACTACAAAAAACGATGCAAGAGTCAGACCGGAATTTTGTTTCACGGGGAAATACTCCTGCACGGTGCTGGATTGCTAAACCCGCACTGTCTCGTTGGTAGCTCAAAAATAATGTGTGGGGGGCGATTCCGCAATTGATCCGGCACGGCATCCCGCCTCTCACAAGGCTACAATGGACGAATC
>DAOVTU010000375.1 GCA_030632925.1 Candidatus Krumholzibacteriia bacterium
AGCCAGTAAAAGCGACGAATTGCCTTCGGCGCCGCCGGTCATGAGGGTGATCCAGACTTCGGCGTTGAAGGAATCACCTGAAAAAATCGTGGTGAAAAATTCGACCACTGGCCGTAAGACAACGCCGAAGCCGACCAGGACCAGCCATCCGTCGAGGCGCAGGATAGGGCCCGTATAGGTCGCCGCCGGCGGGTCGTAGTTGCGATAAATCTGGCCGGCAAAAACGGTGGCTACCACAATGATGATCAACGCCAGCATGATGGCAAACCAACTGAGAGGACCCGAGGCTTCCAACTCGTCGCCGTCGGTCAATACGATACCGAGGTCATCCACCATGCGGCTGTGATCGGCGATGAAAGTGGCCACCTGGTCGCCCGGCACGTGGTTCAGTTCGCAGCGGTAGTGGTAGTCGACTTGCGAAACACCGTTTTTTACCCGGAATTTCGACGAGTAGATGTAGCCTTCGCCTTCGATGACCACGTCTTCGACGGTCCATGGCCATTCCTTGTCCGCGATGATGCTCACGGTCTGGGTGAAGTCGATGGGCACGACTTCGCCAAAGGGGGATGTGTTGTCCCTCGGGGCCGTGTGGTCGAGATACTCGCGGATTTCGTAGGGATGGTACTCGCCCCGCATGACGGTGGTGTCGCTGGCCGCCGGTGCCCAGAAATCCAGGACCGTATAGACCTCGTTGACCACCAGGCGGTTTTCGCCATCCCGGTCGTCTTGCACGATATTCATCGTATCGGGTTCCTGGATGGACGGATAGGCGGTGCGGTAATATTCACCGTAACTGAGGTACTGCACGTCCAGGCTGTTGGATGCTAAAAAGCTGCGCACCGAGTTGGCCCGTGCGCCGGTGTAGGAAGTCTCGATGCTCATGGTCATCACGCCAGAGGTGTCGCTCACGTCGAGCCGCACGTCGACCTTGATGGGAGTCGGAACCGGCGGTGGCAATGAATCGGTCGTGGCGATTCCCGGCGCCAGGACCAGACCGCGGCCGTAGGGCAACGGTTCCACGTGCTCCAGATCGCCACCTTCGAAGCCCAGGGTGGCGTCCACGAACTGCAGTTCGCCATCGAGGCGAAAGGCGGTGATGCAGTGGTCAAATGAGAAGGGGGTGGGCATCGCCCGGCGCACCGGTTCGCCGCCGACAGAGTTGACCAGCACGGGATGGGCCTCGAAGCCCGCAGCGCGCAACAGGCCGACCAGCAGCAAGGATTTGTCTTTGCAGTCGCCGTAGCGGCGTTCCAGTACCGTGGTCGGGGAGTTGGGTTTGTAGCCGCCCAGGCCTCCCATGAATCCCAGATAGCGCACTTCATCCTGCACAAAGTGCACAGCCTGCATGATGCGTTGGGCGTCGGTGTCGCCGGTCATCAGTTCGTTGGCCTGCTGGCTCAGTTGGCGCAGGTCTGTGTCGCTGATCTGGTATAGGGGCAGCGCCCATTGGACCACGTCGTTCCAGCTCTCGAAGGTGCTCAGGGCGATTCGGGGGTGCGGATCATACCAGGCGGGTTCGGTCGAGTTCATGGGGTAGGCGGCCATGTCCTGCAGGTGCCAGACATACTCGTCGCCGTGGGCACCGCTGAGGCGTTCCGGTTCGGGGGCCCCGTAGAAGGTGCGGTGCTGCAACGGGTCGTCTTCGGGCGTCAGGATGCGCACGAAAAACTCACCCACTGCCACGGCGTATTGCAGGTAGTACTGGGTGGCGAACCGCCCATCATGGATGGGATTAAATCCGCTGGTGGTGTAGGCGTATTCGATGATGTCGCCGCGCCGCACATCCGTCAGGTGCACCACTGCGGTCAGCGAACCGTCGTAAAGGTTGCGCTCCATGCTCTCTTCGCGCTGGTAGGTCTTGATCAGGTCGGCCGACAGTTTTTCCAGCACCTGGCCCTGCCGGTGAATCCGCACGTAGTGCAATTCCTGGTTCTGGTACGTTGGGTCAAAATCAGTGACCACGTCGGACGCTTCCTGCACGCCGGCGCTGTTGAGCACCTTGATGGCGAAGTGCCGGTAGGTCTGTTCCTGCTCCCGGTTGACCTGGAAGTCGCACAGCAGGTAGATGGTGCTGCCGGCATCACCATTGGCAACGGTGCGGTCCGGATCGAAGCCCATGGGGTTGACCCAGGAGGGCATCGGGCCGGTGGTGACGGTCTGGGACGAAGCTGTCAGGGGGGCCAGAATGGCCAGAATGGCCAGCAATAGCGCCAAGCGTAGGGTATAGACTTTCACGAAAAATTTGTCTCCATAGCGGCGAGTATGGATCGCGGAAGCTGATGACTGTCTGCAGTCTACTGCAGTGATCGCCTGTTTTCAACCGGTTGCTGGACATGAAAAAGCCCCGGGCCGAAACCCGGGGCTTGATGCCGTTCCACTCAACCGGTCATCATTTATAAACCGGAATCGCCTCATGCTGAGGCCAGGGCCGCGGGTCGGTCTTGATCTGCTCCTGCAGAACCTCGACCGCCTTCATCAACTGCGCGTCGTGCCCCCGGGCCATCTCGCCCGAATCCAGCTCCACGATGATGTCCGGCGTCACGCCTTCGCCTTCGACGATCCAGTTGCCGTCCTGGTCATAAATGCGGTAATCCGGCGCGGTCAGCCCGCCGCCGTCCATCAGTCCGATAAACTGCGATACGCCCACGAGGCCACCCCAGGTGCGGGTGCCGATCACGGGGCCCATTTTGCGCATCTGGAATTCCATGGGCAGCATGTCGCCACCGCTGCCGGCCTGGTGGTTGGTCACCAGGGCCAGATGCGCACGGGTGACCACCGCGGGGGTGGTCTGGTGGGCGCTGTGACGGCGGGTCCAGTAGGTGTGCAGATCCTTGCCCACCCGCTGCAGGAAAATGTCCGGATCCAGGCCACCGTTGTTGTGGCGGCCGTCGATGATCAGGCCCTGCTTGCGGGTCTGGCCGTAATATTGCCGACCAAATTCGCGGGCGGTGGCGTTGAACGTGTCCGGGAAGTGCATGTAGCCAATTTTGCCGTCGCTGGCAGCGTCGACCACTTGGCGGTTGTGTTCGACCCAGTCTTGGTAGCGCAGCACGTTCTCGTTGGTCAGCGGCACCACGACCACTTCGCGGGCGCCCTTCAGCGTCGGCTTGTCGTTGAAGGTCAACGAGACCTGACGGCCGCCGAGGTCCACGAAGTAGCTGTAGATGTTGCGCGCCGTGGTCACGGGCTCGCCGTTGACCGCCAGCAGGTAGTCTCCGTTGCGCACATCCAGGCCCGGGCGCACCAGGGGCGGGCGCACGTCGCGGGTCCAGTCGCCGGTGGTCAGGATGCGCTCGAGGCGGTAGTGCTCGCCGTCGGCCTGCCAGTCGGCGCCCAGCATGCCGATGTTCACGGGATCAGCGCTGCGCCGGTTGTCGCCGCCGTAGCTGTAGGTGTGGCTGGTATTCAGCTCGCCGATCAACTCGCCAATGATGTACTGGACATCCTGGCGACAGACGGCGCGCTCGACCAACGGGGCGTACTTGTCGCGCATGGCGGGCCAATCCAAACCGTGGTAGTTGGGGTCGTAGTAGAAGTCGCGCTCGAAGCGCCAGGCGTCGGCGAAGACCTGCCGCCATTCGTGACGCGGATTCAAATTCAGGCGCAGGCCCGACACGTCCAGCTTTTCATGCTCGGCATCGCTGCTCGAAGCGGCAATCACGCCGACATCATGGGCCTTGGTGTAGGCGATGTACTGGCCGTAAGCCGACAATTTGTAAGTGCCCACACCAGCAATCACGGTGCGGCTTTCACCCTTGTCGAAGTCAAAGGCGCTCAGGTCACGGGCCGGCAAGGCGCGGAACTCGAAGCGGTTGTAGTCGCCATCTTCACTGTTCAGATAGAACAGCGCGTCGGGTCCCGCCTGCAGATTGCGGTAGTTGCCGGGGTCCAGGGGCAGGCGCTCGATGCGGTCGCCGAGACCTTCAAAATCGATGCTCACCACGAGTTCGTTTTTGACTAACTCATTCTCCACTTCAGTGCCCGGCAGAGGCACCACAGGCTGGCCATCAGACTGCAGCGTCACCGCAAAAATGCCCGTGGCGTCCTTGTAGCCCATTTCCCACTCGTAGTCGCCATAGGTGGGGTTGTTGGTGCGGTTCGAGGCAAAAAACAAGTGCTGCCCGTCGGTACTGAAGGTCGGGTTGAAATCGTTATACCCTGCGGTGCTCACCTCCTGGTTCGCGCCCCTTTTCACCCCAGTCACATAAACCCGGTATAGCAGGTCGGCGTTCATGTGCGAGTAGGTCAGCCAGCGGCT
>DAOVTU010000423.1 GCA_030632925.1 Candidatus Krumholzibacteriia bacterium
ACGGGGACGGCACCATGACGCCAGGCACTTCCTTCGGGTTCGACAATTCCGCGGACTGGATCGTGTCCCTGGATCTCAACGGTGATGGGTTGATGGACGTGGCGGCCACCGATGGTTTGAGTCGCGTCTGGACCAAGGTCAATCTGGGAGCGGGTGAGTTTGGCGAACCGTCGTTTGTCAACGCGGGCTCCGGAGCCCTGTACATGGTGGCCGGTGATCTGGATGCCGATGGAGATGATGATCTGGTGGTGGCCAACAGATCGGAACAGTCGTTGTCATTCCTGGAAAACGCGGGCAACGGAGCGTTGGTCAGGCGCATTGGTGGCCATGCCGTACCGGGCCAGCCATCGGGAGTGCTGCTGGCGGATTTCGATACCGATGGCCGCCAGGACGTGCTGGTTAATTTGCAAAATTCCGGTACGGTGGGCCTCGTTTTTGGTGTCGCCGATTGGACCTATGCCCTGGCGGCGGAATTTGTGGGCGGACCGGAAATGACTGGTCTTGGTGTGGCGGACTTCAATCTGGATGGTGTGCCGGACATTCTGGCCCTGGACCGTTCGTTGCAGTTGGGACTGACTCTGTTGAACGTGGATCCGGGACAGGTGGCGGTGGCGCCGACGGCGCTGGAGGCCGAATGCCAGGGGCAACAGTTGTTGTTGCGCATCGAGCCGGATCGACCGGGGCCTTGGGTGCTGGAAATGGGGCGCGCTGGACAATGGCAACAGGTGATGGTCAATGGGACGACCAACATTGGCCGGGTCGAATTCGAGACCGGTACATGGTTGCTGAGCCTGGAAGCTGAGGACATCTCGGCGTGGGGGACCGCTGATCAGGGGACCTTGCTGGCCCGCCTGACTGTGGGCGATGGCGAAGACCGCGAGACGGAAACCTGGACCCTGAATTCGAGTTGTGTCCAGGTGGCGGGCGAAGCGCTGCCCGGCTTGGCCTGGCAGGCCGAGCCCTGGCCCAACCCCTTCAATCCCCAGGTGCAGGCGCGGTTTTCACTGGGTCGCCGGGCAGAAGTGAAGGTGGGGATCTACAACCTGGCCGGACGCCACGTGGCGACGATTGCCGAGGGCACTTACCCCGCCGGCGAGCACCAGGTGCGTTGGGATGGCCGGGACGAATCCGGGCCCGTCAGTGCCGGTGTCTATTTCATGCGGGTGGAATCGGTCGAGGGTGTGCTCAACCGGAAGCTGATGCTGATCAAGTGATCATCCAGTGGCGTCCGAGAGGTAGCGCACTTCTTCGATCAGCGTGAGGTCAAATTTTTCCGAGACCGCCTGCTTCATTCGGGCCGCCAGCGTCAGGACCTCCTGGCTGGTGGCCTTTCCCGTGTTGACGATCATGTTGGCGTGTTTTGCGAAAACGTGGGCATCGCCCTCGTGCATTTGCTGGACTCCGGCCTGTTCCAGAAATTTGCCGGCGGCCTGGCGGCGCTCGCCGGGCGCGGGGGCGGGCAGGTTGCGGAACCAACTGCCGGCACTGGGCAGGTCCACTGGGTGTTTGCGCCGGCGGTCGGCGATCTTTTCGGCTCGGCTGTCCGCTGCGCTGTGCACGTCGCCCCGTTGCAGGCGCAGGCGGGCTTCGAGAAGCACATGGCCGGTTTCCCGCAGGTCGGTCTCGCGGTAGCGGAATCCAAAGGCTTCGGGGCCGACGGTCTCGATCCGGCCATCTGGGCGCAGGACAACGGCGTCGAGCAGGAATTCCCCGATTTCATGGCCGTAACAGCCGGCATTTCCTACAATGGCTCCACCGAGGGTGCCGGGAATGCCACTGGCGAACTCCAGGCCGGTCAGGCCCAGGTCCAGGCTGCGGGCGATGAGCTGGTCGAAATCCAGGCCGGCGCCGGCGGTGAGCACCTCGCCTTGCTGCACCAGGCGGTCGGCCTCGACTTTGAGCACCACACCGTCAAAGCCCTGATCGTCGGCCAGAATGTTGCTGCCACCGCCGAGGATAAATTGAGGAATATCGTTTTCAGTGGCCAAAGCCTGGAACCGGCGGGCCTGCTCCGGGTTATGAACGGGACAAACCAAAGCCGCGGGGCCCCCTACCCGCAAGGTCGTCAACCCACGCAGTGAAACGCCGGGTTGGACCAAATCCCGCTCTTCCGGGGTCAAGGCATTCAGGAACTGTTGCACATCCATCGGGAACTCTGCCTCCGGGGCCGGGTTGTGAGCCTATCGGCCAAGGATGAACCCGGCCGGGCCATTCGTCAACCCGGGTTGGCGCTGAGCGGCCTGACAGGGTACATTTTCCCCACCAGATGGATCTCTGTGGCCGTGATTGGCAAAAAGGACATAATTCTTTGACCGAAATGTATCTCCAGAGCCCGGTCTACGCAGGCGGCGCGGACCAGGAAAAGAAGATTATCGGGGCAGCTGTGCTGGTCTCGATTCTTCTGCATGTGGTTCTGGTGATCATTTTTATCATAGCACCCTACGATCCCCAGCCGGATTCCCTGGCCTTGAACCCTCCGGCCCAGGATGTCGAATTGGTGTTCGAGTCACCCATCGAAGAAGATCAAATACCGGACGATGGGTCCCGGCCCTCGACCTATGTTTCGGTGCCGGATCGGCATGCTGTGGAAGAGGCCCCCGAAGATCCGGACTATCTGGCCTTGCACCACTCGGTGGCGGCGGACAATCAGATGGGAACCTCGGAAGACCCTTCCGCTGATGAAGAGAGCCCCTATGAAATGGTGGCGATTCAGAAGGAAGATATGACCGGTGCCGGCGGAGTGGAATTTTCCCAACAGCCTTTGCCCGAAAAAGATCCGGCTACCAGCCAATTGGAAAGCGGCGCGCCGGGCAGTGAACAGGCCGTAGCCGAAATTGATGCGGACGAGCAAAAGCCCGATGGCGAGTGGGCCTTGCCGGAGGACGAAAACTCGTCCGATGGAGATCTTGAAGGCGCTGGCGAGGATGAAGAGACCAACGACAGTCCGGACCTGGAAGACTGGTGGGGTGGCCAGAGCAACCCTTCGATTCTGAAAGCGGGCGAAGACGGCTCGACCGGGGACCGGGGTTTTGATTTCAATCAGCAGGCGTCGGGGGCCATGACCTCCGGCGTGGCCGTTATCGACGAGTTTCAGCTCAGCACCGTGCAGTGGGACTGGGCGCCCTGGATTCAGGTTTTTGGCAACGAACTGCACCGGCATTGGGTTTCGCCCTATGCCTATCGTTTGGGCCTGATCAATGGCACCACAGTCATCCGCTTGGTGGTAGAGAAGGATGGTCGGCCCAGCAGCATGGCGATTTTGGATGAGGATGGGCACGAATCGCTGCATGATGCGTCCCTGGCGGCCCTGAAGGCTTTTGCGCCTTATTTGCCGCTGCCTGACCATTTTCCCGAAGAGAATCTTGTGATCACCCTGAGTCTGCACTATCCTGCGTTTCGGCGTTGAGGTGGCGTTTTTCGGCGGGAGCGCGTGTTCCGGCCTTTTTATTTGCTGGAGGTTTGAGAGTCCATGTGGGATTTGATACTGGCCGGGGGATATATGATGATCCCCATTCTTGTGGCTTCGCTGGTGGGAGTGACATTTACGGTTGAAAGAGCATTGGTGCTGCGCCAAGGGCGCATTATTGTCCCTGAAGTTACAGGTGCAGTGGAGACTCTTTCAGCCAGTGAGGACCATTCGGTGGCCTACGCCATCTGTGAGCGCAAACCGGGCCCCTTTGCCAATGTTGTGAAGGCTGGTCTGGACCATGCGGACAATGACTGGACAGTCATGCGTGACGTGCTGGAAGAAGCGGGGCGCCAGGAAGCCACCAGATTGACCCGGCGCCTGGGCATTCTGGAGACTGTGGCCGCGGTTTCCCTCGTTCCGCTTATTCAAGTGGCCTGGGCTGACGGTAAGCTGGACGATCGGGAAAAACGAGCGATTCTCTCGGCCGCTGAAGAGCAAGGCA
>DAOVTU010000623.1 GCA_030632925.1 Candidatus Krumholzibacteriia bacterium
ATCAGGATAACGCCAGGAATCATGAATTCGGCCAGGATGAGGCCCAGTCCAGCCAGAAACCAAATCAGTACGGGGTCAAAATTCATCGGGATCTCCTTGGAACCGGTTGTTGCGCGATGGTCGCGACATCTACACGGATCTGAACAGTTCTATTCAAACATACTTGATTCAAACAAATTTTGGGGGATAGTTCAATTCGCAAATGAAAGGCCCCTCCAGTAAATGGAGGGGCCCAGGTGTTTCGTCTCGGCGGTTGATCAGGCTGGCACGGCCTCTGCCACCAAGGTCAGCCGGTCCAGCAGTACCAACAGTTCGGCAAACTGGGGCTTGGTGATGTAGGCGTCGGCCTGCACATCGTCGCACTTGCGGGCGATCTGCTCGTTGATCAGCGAACTGAACATGATCACCGGCAGGGCCTTCAGGCTCGGATCGCTCTTGATGGATCGGCAGAGAGCCAGACCGTCCATGGCCGGCATCTCGATATCGCTGATCAGCAGGTCCACATGGTCAGTGATGTGGCCACCTTCGCTGCGAGCCAACTTATTGAGACGCAGGATTTCATCCTGGCATTCCTTGCCGTCGGCGAAAGTCTGTAAATTGACATAGTTGCAGCGGGCCAATTCCGAACGCACGCCCTCGCGGATCAAGGCCGAGTCTTCGGCCAGGAAGATGGTCTTGGTGGCCCGGACATCCTGGAAGGGGCTGCTTTCATCCTCGGGAATGGCAAATTGCTGTTGCCAGCCCGGCAGGATCTCAGACACGATTTTCTCCATGTCCACGATCAGGATTTCGCGTTCGTCGATTTGGAACGAGCCGGTGAACTTGCTGTCCGGGGTGTTCAGGAAGGCGCTCAACGAGTTGATGGCTTCCCAACTGGCCCGGTGGATGCGGTTGACGCCATCGACCACGAAGGCGGTCTTGAGATTGTTGAACTCCATCACCAGGACGAGCTCCTGCTCGGGATCGGGATTGGTACTGGTCGGGGCAGCGCCTTCTGCGGCTTCCATTTCCAGACGCAGAGCAATCAGGGTGATGCAGCTGTCGCGAAACAGCAGGGTGCCCACGATAGAGGGGTGGGACAGGCGAATCTGGGTGACCCGCTCGGGATCATACTGTTCGATGGCCTGAATTTTGAGAACGTTGACGCCGAAACTTTGCCCACCCAGATAAAATTCCAGGATTTCGACTTCGTTGGTTCCGGATTCCAGCAGAATACTTTTGTTGGCCATGGACTTCCCTTCCTGGCAAACGGTGGGTTACCCCACGAGATTCAATTTGTGCATCACATCTTCAAGCAAAAATCCCTCTTCACCGGGCAAATTGACAAAGTTGAATCCCGTTTTGCAGAAATTGGGATTCGCATCCGGTTCACGCCAGACGACTGTGGCTTCGATGACGATATCGGACTTGTGCTGCACCATGACCGGCAAGATAATCCGCAGTTGAAAAGTGCGGCCCACCGTGTGGTTCTCTTTGGTGACGAGCATCATGCCATCGGCGGTAATGTCCACCACACGGCCGATATAGTCGCCCTGTACGGCGTCATAGGCCTTGACGACATGAGGGGTGTTTTTACGCGGTCTGTGGCGATAGTCTTCCATCGTGGTCCTTTCGCAGGCATGATCTTGTTCTAACGCATAATCGGCTCAAATGGGCTCTACTTGAGATCATCTGCGCAAAATTGTCGCAATTTTCAGGCCGAACAGAGCCTTTTTCGTGCCAATAGTGGAAGGTTGCGGTCGGCGCCCCGGTCCTGTGAAGTTGCCGGTGGGCGAGCGGGGGTGTATCCTTGCCGGACCAAGGACCGCAAACAGCCGACAGGAGCCTTTTCGTGATTGAAAAAAACGGTGACAAATTCGACATCAACGTGGAATCGGAAGTGGGACGCCTGACCGGAGTCATTGCACATACGCCTGGCCTTGAAGTGGCCAACATGACCCCCGAGACAGCCGAAAGGGCGTTGTACAGCGACATCCTGAACCTGTCGGTGGTTTCCGAGGAATACAGCCAGTTGATCGGAGTCCTGGAAAAATGGGCCCGGGTCTTTCGCGTGGGCGACCTGTTGCACGACATCCTGGACAACAGTCGTGTGCGCGGGGGCTTGGTGCGGCGCATTTGCGAGGCCGAAGGGGTGCCCGATGTGGCCGATGGCCTGCTGGAGCTGGACTCTGCCGAATTGTCCCGCGTGATGATTGAAGGGGTGGCCCTGGAGAAAGACAACCTGTCGCGCTTCCTGAGCAAGGATCGCTATTCCCTGCCGCCGCTGCACAATTTTTTCTTCACCCGCGATTCCGCCGTGGCGGTGTGGGACAAGGTGCTGATCAGCCGCATGGCCAATCGAGTGCGCGGCCGCGAGACCCGCATCATGGAAGCCATCTTCGATTTTCATCCGGAATTGAATGCGCGCACGGTGAACCCTTCGCGCCTCGGTGGTGGTGGCAACGAGGTGACCATCGAAGGCGGCGACGTATTGGTCGTCAGTCCCGAAATTCTCGTCATCGGATACGGTGCCCGCACGACCAGGCAGGCCATCGACTTTCTCATCGAGCGCTTCAAGGGCCTGGGCAAACGCCAGCACATCGTGGTGCAGGAATTGCCGAAATCTCCCGAGTCCTTCATCCACCTGGACATGATCTTCACCATGCTGGACACGAATACTTGCATGGTTTTCGAACCGGTCATCATGCAGACCCACCACTACGATACGGTGCACATCCACATCGAAAACG
>DAOVTU010000642.1 GCA_030632925.1 Candidatus Krumholzibacteriia bacterium
CCCAGGCTCCGAGCGATAGCAAGGTCAGCAGCGTGAACCCGACAAACCGGGTGGCGAAGGTTGCCACCGGACCACTGCGCAGGGATCCGCAGTCCGTATTTCGCTCAGTTGCCGGTCCCCTGTTTTCCAAATTTGCTGCTCCGCACGACCCGCCGGACAAATTCCATGGAATTATTCCGTCGCCAATGTTATTTCCTAGGGCATGAAACTTCGCGATCCCAAATTCATTCTCGGCCTGGCCACCAGCATCTTACTGCTGGTCGGAAGCCTCTTGCTGCTGACCGGATGCCGTGAACAGGAGCCGACCCTGCAGTTGGCCGACCTCACGGCCGGCGAGCGCCTCTATTTCGAGCGCGTCGTGGCCATCGACCGGGCCAATTCCGTGGCCCTGATTCATCGCGACCAGGGCGCCGCCCTGCTCGATTCCCTGGCTGCCGCCTGGGGAGACAGTGTTCTGCCGAGAACACTCGATGGCCTCACTGGCGATCCTTACCGCAATGTCGCCCTCGGCGAACTGCTACTCCAGGTGGTCATGGCCGAACAGGATTCCCTCAAATGGGACCCATCGCGCAACCGGCTCAACCTGCCTCTGCCTGATCCCAACCGTCCCGGTCGCCAGAGGGTTCCCGATCCGGAAGGCGATCCAACCAGCGCGGTGCCCCACAACTAGACTTCGAAAATCATCCAGTCTTCGAAAATCATCTAGTGCCCGGTCACCTTCCACACATCCAGCACCACCACAAAGGTCATGAACAGCAGCAGCATGATCAGCCCCACCTGGGTGGCGATCGCCTGCAGGCGTTCGGGCAGCGGCTTGCCACCTCTCAGAACCTCGAAGAACAGAAACAGCACGTGTCCGCCATCGAGCACCGGGATCGGCAGCAGGTTCAACAGGAACAGGTTCACGCTGAAGAAGGCGATGAACATCATCAGATAGGAGAAACTCCAGCGGGCCATTTCCCCGGCCGCCTGGCCGATCCGCAGTGGGCCGCCCACGGCATCGAGGCCCTGCTCGCCCATGATCAGGCTGCGCAAGCCGTCGGCGGTGCGTTCAATGGTCAACACCGTGCGCTGGTAGCCCCTGCTGATGGCTTCGCCGGTGCCCACTTTTTCGTATCCGAAAAATGGTTCCATGAAGATGCGGCCCTTGAATTCACCGGGCATGACTTCGGTCAACTCCGGCATCACCACGCCCTCCATGGGCTGGCCGCCGCGCTGCCAGGCAATGGCCACTTCCTCGTCCGGACGGTCATTGATGAGAATCGCGATGGCGCTGAACGAAGTCACCGTTTCGCCGGCCACTTCCATGATCACGTCGCCTTGGCGCAGACCCAACTTGTCCGCCGGTCCACCCTTTTGCACCAGACCGGCAGTGGTATTCCAGACCCGCAGGCCGACATCCCAGCCAACGCCTTCGCCACCCCAGACCGGTGCCAGGGTCAAATCCATGGGTATTCCAGCCCGGTCGATTTTCAACTGCACCGGAGGGGTTTCGGTGCCCTGCCTGTTTTCAGCCGGCACCATGCCCAGCAGCACCTCGGACCAGAGGTCGACAGGCTCGCCCGCCACGGTCAAAATCGTATCGCCAACCTGCAGGCCAGCCACTGCCGCCGGTGAATCGACCGCCACTTCTCCCACCTGGGTGAACGGTGTCGTCTGCAATCCGGTCGACATGATCAACACGGTGTAGATCACAAAAGCCAGCACCAGATTGAACAGTGGACCAGCTACAAAAACCAAAAATCTCTGCCAGGCTGGACGGCTGTGGAAGTGGCGCTCGATGGGAATGTGGTCGTCCATACCCGCGGCTTCGGCATTGCCCTCTTCGGTGCCCATGGGGTACTTGCGTTCGTCCCCCGTGCCGGTGTCCTGGATCTCTTCCATCAGGCCCTCGCCGGCCATCTTGACGTAACCGCCGAAGGGAATGGCCGACAGGGTGTACTCGGTTTCGCCCCAGCGCACCCGCAGCATCTTGGGGCCGATGCCGATGGAGAAGGTTTTGACGTAAACGCCAAACAGTTTGCAGAACAGGAAATGACCCAACTCATGCACAATGACCACCAGGCCAAGAGTCAAAAGAAAGGCCAGTACAGCGAACAGAAAGTTGCTAGGCAAAATCGCTACCTCAACCTGCAGCGGCAGCCAGACGGTCCACGTGACCGTCCGCCTCCCTGCGGGCTTGGACATCGACGGCCAAGGCGGTTTCCAGGTCAGTGACCGGACCGACAGGCAAAGCCGTCAGGCAATCCTCAATAACACGCGGAATGTCCGCGTAACGAATTTTATGATGCAACAAGGCTGCTACAGCAACCTCATTGGCTGCGTTCAGCACAATGGGCGCCGTCCCGCCCTGACGCCCGGCCGCAATGGCCAACTTCAGGCAGGGAAAACGCACCAGATCAGGCTCTTCAAACCGGAGGGTTCCGGTCTCCACCAAATTTAGCCTGCCACTGGCCAACGGCCAATGCTTTTCCCCACTTATGGCGTACTGCAGGGGAATACGCATGTCCGGTGTGCCCATCTGGGCCAGTACGGCACCGTCCACAAACTCCACCAGACTGTGCACGATGGACCCTGGATGCACCACCACATCAATGCGGTCATAGGGCATTCCGAACAGATGATGGGCCTCGATGACTTCCAGTCCCTTATTC
>DAOVTU010000378.1 GCA_030632925.1 Candidatus Krumholzibacteriia bacterium
GTGTACTGCACCTCGAAGCCGGCCTGCCACATGCGGTAGCACCAGTCGACATCCTCGAAGTACAGGAAGAAGCGTTCGTCCATGGGGCCGGTGCGTTCCATGGCCGAGGTGCGCACCAGCAGGCAACCGCCGAGGGCCCAGTCCACCGGGCGCACCGAAAGGTGATCAAAATCCTGCATCAGGTGCAGGCGCACCGTTTCACTGTTGGGAAAAATGCGGCCGAAAAACGTGCGGCGCAGCAACAGCGTTTTGAAAGTGTAAAAACGGCGGCAGGATTCCTGAACCGAGCCGTCTTCGTTCAACAACTGCGGCGCCACCATGCCCACGCGCGGGTTATGGTCGGCAAAATCCAGCAGGTGGTCGAGGCCACCGGGCTGGATCACGATATCCGGATTCAAAATCAGGTAGTAGTCGGCGTCGACCGCCGCCATGCCCTGGTTGCCGCCCTTGGCGTAGCCCATATTGTCGTTGTTGAAGATCCAGGTATTGTCGGGGTAACGGGCGTGCACATCCTTGAGGCCGGCATCGGACGAGGCGTTGTCCACGATCACCACTTGGTGCTCGGCCGCTGGCGGATAGGCCGCCAACGATTCGAGGCAGCGGTCGAGGTCCGCACTCGTATTGTAGTGGATGATGACGATGCCGAGCTTCAATGGGACTCTTTCGTTTACGGAACTCGCGTTTGTGGAATCCGGCGCGTCTACGGTATCCGGCGCAGGCGCAAAGCCCACACCATCCACATGGCCTCGATGATGATCTTCTTGTTCATCTTGGACACGCCCACGGCCCGGTCGACAAACATGATGGGGATCTCCTTGATCGCCATCTTGCGCCGCCAGCAGTGGTAATTCATCTCGATCTGGAAGCTGTAGCCGTCACTGCCGATCTTGTCCAACGGCAGGCTCTCGAGAGTTGACCGTCGGAAACATTTGAAGCCGCCGGTGCAGTCCTTGAGGCTCATGCCGGTGATGAAGCCGGCGTAACGGTTGGCCCCCACGCTCAGGATCAGTCGTTTCAGGGGCCAGTTCACCACCGTGATGCCGTACAGGTAGCGGCTGCCCAAAACCAGATCGTGAGTCTCGATTTCCTTCAGGAAATCATCCAGCGCCACGGGATCGTGACTGAAGTCGGCGTCCATCTCAAAGACGGCTTCAAAATCCGTGTTGGCCAGGATCCACTGGAAGGCCGCGATGTAGGCGGCGCCCAGACCCTGCTTTTTTTCCCGTTCCAATATCAGAATGCGGTCGCCAAATCCTGGCAGGGCCTTGACGATGGCCGCGGTTCCATCGGGCGAATTGTCGTCCACCACCAGCACCGACAGGCGCTCATCCCGCTCCAGGATCAGGGGAATCAGGCGGCCAACATTGTCGGCTTCATTATAGGTGGGCACCACGACCACGGCCTTCTTCAGGTTCAGTGGTCCCGGAGCCTCTGTTATCCGCTCACTCATTGGTTTTCCGCTCACTCATCGGGGTCATCTCTCCACTTGTTTCAGATCCCAAACCGGGACGCAACCTTATCAACACCATCGGAATAGCCAACAATGCCAGGATGAGAATCACCCCGATCACCGTCAGAGTCAATCCCTTGCGCACCGCCGGGTCGTGATAATGAAAGCGCACAGTATGAGTGCCGGCCTCCAGGGCCACCGCCCTGAGCACCAGATCCGCCGTTAATAGAGGGCGCGAAACGCCGTCCACTTCCACTTTCCAACCGGGAGCCATCATATCTGCTAGCAAGAGCAGGGCCGGAACCGGGTTGCTGACTTTGAGTTCGACCTCGTCGAGGCTATCGACCACGAACTCCGGCACAGGCAGGTTCCCAGCAGGTGTTTGGGGCACCGGATCCGGTGTTTCAGAGAGGTACGTGGTCCCGCGCACATCGATCTGGCCGGTGGCGATACCGTCCAAAAACGGCCCCAAGGCGTCCTTTTCCGGCAACGAAGACACGGGCAGCCACTTCGAGACCAGACGGGCCCGCGGCAGCGCCGAACGGTTGCGGTACACCGTGGGCGATCCGGTGCGCAGGGGCGCCGGGTCCAGATCCATGCCCAATGCTTTCAGGCCCTCGATCTGGGCCGGTTGGAAGGCCTGTTCAAAAATCACCGTTGAGCCGGCCAGCCAGGCCGCCAAACGCCCAGCCGGACGCTCGCTGTACAGGCGTTTGCGAATTTGTTCATACTGGGCCAGCTTGGCCGGATGGTACCCGCCAAGTGCTCTGATGCCGTCGGCCATCCACAAATTCTGCCCGCCATAATTGCCCAGGGGCCAGATGCGGTTGTGCCCCGTGGCTTCGGCGATAACCGCGGCACCGGGACCGGGCCCAGCGGACTGCCGCGGCACGTAGTCGCGCACCAGGGTCGGGGCCGGCGCCAACCTCGCTCCACCCCTGCCATCGCTGACCACCGACTGCAAGGATTTCTCCGGATGGATGATCTTGCTGTTGACCGCCGCCAAATCCATGATGACCAACCCGACCAGGACCCACACCAGACCCCGCGAGCGGAAGGCCACGCTCTTCAGCGAGTACCAGAAAGCCCCCGCCGACGCCAGACACACCAGACCGATACGAATCAAGCTCGCCTTGTGCAGCAACCAGGCCTGGTCCAGCAACACCGGCGCAGCCTGCTTGCCACCCTTGGCCGCCAGGTCCGTCAACTGTGAGATGTACGCCGACTTGGCCACACCCGCGGCGCCCGCAAACAGGCTCAGCAGACCAACCACCGCCAAAATCAACGGCAGGGCCAGGGGCTTGCCGAATCCGGTCTGGCCATTTTGCCAGTTCGCCACACCCCTTGGTGCCAACATCGCCACGCTGAAGGCCAGCAAAATCAGGATCATCGACGGCACGCGAAATTTGTTGAAGAACGGCAGATAGTTGTAGAGCAAAGAGTAGAACCCTTCGCCGAAACTCACCTGCACCACCAGGAAGGCAAAAAGTGCCAGGGCGATCATCAAGCCCCGGGTTTGGCGTTGCCAGGCTACGGCCGCCAGCAAAATCAGCAGGAAGCCAACGTAGTTGGGGTAGTCATTGAAGGGCATCAGGCCCATGTAGGTGGCCTTGCCGAAGCCCGCGGTAGCCGGCAATACCAGCGTGCCCAATTCGTCCGGCGACAGGGACCAACCCGTTGCGTAGTCCAGGCCCACACCGCCACCACCGGCGGTGTCCTGCCCGCGAATGGAAATGCCGGCATAGTCGTGCACCGGTACCAGCAGCACCGCCCCCACCAGGAAACCCAGGCACAACCCGACCACCACCAGGCCGAGGCCGCGGGCCCGCAACGCCGGCACCATCTGGCGCAGGGATTTTTCGAAGGGATGCACCGCATTCCACAGGGACAGCCAGCCCACAGTTGCCAGGGTGTAATAGGTGATTTGCACGTGACCACGCAAAAACTGCAGCCCCAGCAACAGACCGAGCAGGCCCACTGCACGCAATTGCCGCACCCACGAACCGCCATCCTGCACCCGCAGGGCCAGGCCCACGATCCAGGGCAGATACATGGCCGCGCCCAGCTTGGAACCGTGCCCATGCACGCCCCAGGCCACGACCTTGGGAAACAGCAGAAAGATGACCGCACCCAGAATCAGCGACGACAGCGGCAGCTTCCAGCGCGACAAAAGCCACACCATGCCCAGGCCACCGAACAGCATATGTCCCATGAGCCAGGTCAATGGCGCAAAGGCCAGTTTCTGTTGCAGGAAGTTGAAAAACTGGGCTGGCGGATAAACGAATTTAGGATAGGCCAGTGACCCGAAGCTGGGCATACCGGCAAAGAGGTACGGATTCCACAGAGGGTAGTGGCCCTCTTCCAGACTCGCGTCGCCCACGGCGCCAAAGGCCTCGGAGTTGCTCGAGTCGCTGCTCAGGAAAACCTTTTTGTGCATCATCGGGCCAGGATAGATCACGGCCAACAACAGGCTCAGGATCAGCGCCACCATCAGCCAATAGACGGGGCCCGATTGCGACAGGACGTTTTGCCACCAGGCAGGCATGGGCAGGCTGCGATGTGCGTGGGTGGGTGCCGGTTTTTTCTTGGCCAACGTGCTCTCCTGCCAGAAGTGAAAGGTCCGAAACGACCACTAGGATATCATCGAATGGGAGCGGGGTCTACCCGGCCGCAATCAACGGCCTGCTAGCTGTAATCCCGCCCACGCAGTTCGTCGACCGCCCCCTGCCACAGGGCCATGGCCGAAGCCAGCCGCCCGTGCCACAAATTCCA
>DAOVTU010000299.1 GCA_030632925.1 Candidatus Krumholzibacteriia bacterium
AAACTCGGTTGTGCTGCCAACGTGGCGGCCAACATCCGGGCCCTTGGAGCTGAGGCCGTGCTGTTCGGCATTTGTGGACCCGACGAAGCCGGACGTCAGCTGCGCGGCCTGCTCACCGCACGGGGCATTGACGACTCCGGCCTGGTCGACTGCAACGACCGGCCCACGACCATCAAGACCCGCATCATCGCCCACAACCAGCAGGTGGTGCGCGCCGACCGGGAAGAAGACACGCCGGTCAGTGCCAGCGAAGTCGATCAGTTGGCCGAACGGCTGGAAAAAAGCGGACCTTTCGATGGCATCATCTTCAGCGACTACGGCAAGGGCGTACTGACGGACGAAGCTCTCAAGCTGTTCATCGCAGCGGGCAAGAAGGCGGGCGTGCCCATGGTGGTCGATCCCAAGAAGGGCGATTTCAGCCAATACAAGGGAGTCACCAGCTTGACTCCCAATCAGAAAGAAGCTGAGCAGGCCTGCGCCTTGCCGATCCGCGACGCCGCAACTCTGCAGGAGGCTGGCAGTCGCCTGCTGGAGCGCACCTCCGCCGAGACGGTTCTGATCACCCGCGGCGAGCATGGCATGGCTCTTTTTTACCAGGACGGCCGTGATGGCCATCTGGACACCCGCGCCACCACGGTCTACGACGTGACCGGCGCCGGCGACACCGTGATCGCCGTCTACACCCTGGCCCTGGCCACGGGCGCCGAGTTCCTGGACGCCGCCCAACTGGCCAACCATGCCGCTGGTCTGGCGGTCCGCGAGCTGGGAACTGCGGCCATCACGGCTGACCAGCTGCGGGGCATTCTGAATGCACAGATGGACCAGGAGGACATTTAGATGGGCACCCCGGCCAAAGGCATTGTCCTGGAGCGCGCTGATCTGGCAGCCTGGGGGCAGTCCATGCGCGACGCCGGCCGCACGGTGGCCTTCACCAATGGCTGCTTCGATCTGATTCACAGTGGGCACCTGGCGAGCCTGGCCCAGGCCGCTGGCGCCGCCGATGAATTGATTGTCGCTCTCAATAGCGACGATTCCGTGCGCCAACTCAAGGGTGCTGGGAGGCCCATCCTGCTGGCAGCCGAGCGCGCCGCACTGATTGCCTCCTTGCGACCGGTTTCCGCGGTCACTATTTTTGGCGAGCCGACACCACTGGAAGTCATAAACCAGATCCGGCCAGATGTGCTCGTCAAGGGGTCCGAGTACGAAGAAGACGACATCGTGGGCGCGCGGGAAGTCAAATCCTGGGGCGGCCGCGTGGTCAGAGTGCCTATGGTGCCCGGCCGGTCGACCTCCCAAATCATCGACGCCATCAGGCAATTGCCCTGATCAGTCGATGACCCGTCCCATCCACATCCGGATGGTCGAAGGGTGTACCCGGTCCATTCTGATCCAGAATGACCGCAAGGAGACACAATGAGCAGAATCAAAGTCATCATTCTCGGTGCCGCCGGACGCGACTTCCACAACTTCAATTGCGTGTACCGCGACAACGATACCTATGAAGTGGTCGCCTTCACCGCGACCCAGATCCCGGACATCGACGGGCGCCGCTATCCGGCCGAGTTGGCCGGTGGCCTGTACCCCGAAGGCATCCCCATTTTCGAGGAAGACGAACTGACGGCCCTGATCGCCGAGTTCCAGCCGGACATGTGCGTGATGTCCTACAGCGATCGCTCCTACCAGCAGGTCATGAGCCTCGGCTCGGTGGTCAACGCCGCCGGTTGCGACTTCACCATGCTGGGCGAGAAGCACACCCAACTCAAAAGCACCAAGCCTGTCATCAGCGTGTGCGCCGTGCGCACCGGTTGTGGCAAAAGCCAAACCAGTCGCCGCATCTGCGAAATCCTGCGCGCTGCCGGTAAGAAGGTCGTCGCCATCCGTCACCCGATGCCCTACGGCGATCTGGTGGCCCAGAAGGTGCAGCGCTTTGCCGAGGTGGCCGACCTCGCCAAGCACAAGTGCACCATCGAGGAAATGGAAGAATACGAGCCGCATATCGTGGCCGGTGGCGTGATCTACGCCGGCGTGGACTACGAAGCGATCCTGCGCGAGGCCGAGAAGGAAGCCGACATCATCCTGTGGGACGGTGGCAACAACGATACGCCCTTCTACAAATCGGACCTGCACATCGTGGTGGCCGATCCTCACCGCGCCGGTCACGAGCTGGGCTACTTCCCGGCCGAGACCAACGTGCGCATTGCTGATGTCGTGGTGATCAACAAGGTCGTCGAGGCCGAGTTCGAGGACATCGAAACGGTGCGCGATAATATTCGCTTCATCAACCCGACGGCCGTGATCATCGATGGCGCCAGCCCGCTGACCATCGAGGGCGATTTTGACATCATGGGCAAGAAGGTGCTCGTGGTCGAAGATGGCCCGACCCTGACCCACGGTGAGATGACCTACGGTGCCGGCGTGGTGGCTGCCATGCGCATGGGCGCCGAAGAACTGGTGGACCCGCGCCCCTGGGCGACGGGAAAGCTGGCCGAGACTTTCGAGAATTATCCGGACATCGGGACCCTGCTGCCGGCCATGGGCTATGGCGATGAGCAGATTGCTGATCTGGAAAAAACGATCAACGCCGTGGAGTGCGACGCCGTGGTTATCGGCACGCCCATCGATCTGAATCGTATCGTGAAGATCAACAAGCCCACGGTGCGGGTGAAATATGAGCTGCAGGAAATCGGCGAGCCGAACCTGACGCAGCTACTGGCGAAGTTCCTGTAGGGAGTCGCCTCAGAGTTCGTGTTTTGTTGTTAGCGTAAAGACTGCACTGGCCGGGCCCATGAGGGGCTCGGCCGGTCGGTCGTATTTCCGGGGAGGAAATGAGTGAATATTCACGAGTATCAGGCCAAGGAGATTTTTACCAGCTTCGGCCTGCCGGTGCCTGGTGGCAACGTGGCTACGACGGCTGACGAAGCTGTCACCCTCGCCGAAGAGTACGGCTTGCCTGTCATGGTCAAGTGCCAGGTGCTGACCGGTGGCCGGGGCAAGGCCGGTGGCATCAAGTTCTGCGAGACCATGGACGATGTGCGCAAGAACGCCGAAGCCATCCTGGGCATGGACATCAAGGGCCACACGGTGCACAAAGTGCTGATCACGCCTGCAGTGGACATCGAGAGCGAGTACTACGTCGGCATGCTGATCGACCGCAATACCAAGCGCGTATTGCTGATGGCCAGCGCCGAGGGTGGAGTCGAGATCGAGCAAGTGGCCAAGGATACGCCGGAGCTCATCTTCAAGGCTCCCATCGATCCGCGGTTTGGCCTGTTGGATCACGAAGCCATGGACATGGGCATGCGCCTGTGCCCCGGCAACATCAAGAAGGCCCGCCAGTTGGCCTCCTCGATGCAGAAGCTGTATCAGGCTTTTGTGCACTCTGATGCCAGCCTGGCCGAGATCAACCCATACATCTTCACCCCCGAGGGCAAGGGTCACGCCATCGATGCCAAGGTGAACCTGGACGACAACGCCATGTTCCGCCATCCGGGCTACGAAGCCCTGCGCGACCTCGATGCAGAAGACGAGAGTGAGCGCACTGCCCGCGAGGCCGAGCTCAGCTTCGTCAAGCTCGAGGGTAATGTCGGATGCCTGGTCAACGGCGCTGGCCTGGCCATGGCCACTATGGATCTGGTGAAGTACTACGGCGGTCAGCCCGCCAACTTCCTGGACATCGGCGGCAGTTCCAACCCTCAGAAGGTTGTCAACGCCCTGCAAATCATCCTGTCCGACAAAGCGGTGAAGGTCATCCTGTTCAACATCTTCGGCGGCATCACCCGTTGCGACGATGTGGCTCAGGGAATCCTCACGGCCACCGAGTCCATGGACATTAAGGTGCCCATCGTGGTGCGCCTGACCGGAACCAACGAGGCCGAAGGACGCGCCTTGCTGGAAGGCACGAAGCTGCATCCGGCCGAGACCATGGACGAAGCCGTTGAGAAAGCCATTGAACTGGCTGGCTAAAGACCCTGAACTGGACTAATTTACGGCGCGCTAAGCGCCTTTATTGAGGAGATTGGAACATGGCGATTTTTGTCGACGACTCAACCAAGGTTGTCGTTCAGGGGATCACGGGCCGGGACGGCGGTTTCCACACCAAGGAAATGCTGGAGTACGGCACCAAGATCGTGGCCGGCGTTACGCCGGGCCGCGGTGGCCAGACCTTTGACGACAAGGTACCTGTTTACGATACGGTCAAGGACGCGGTGGCCGAGCACGGCGTGAACACCTCGGTCATCTTTGTGCCGCCCTTTGGTGCCGCTGGCGCCATCTATGAAGCGGCCGACGCAGGTTGCAAGCTGATCATCTGCATCACCGAAGGCGTGCCGACGGTGGACATGGTCAAGGTCATGCCTTATCTCGAAGAGCGTGGCGTACGGCTGATCGGTCCCAACTGCCCCGGCATGTTGGCCCCTGGCATTGCCAAGCTCGGGATTCTTCCGGCCAGCATCGTCAAGGAAGGCCCCGTGGGCCTGGTGTCCCGTTCGGGCACGCTGACCTACGAAGTGGTTTACCAACTGACGGCCGCCGGTCTCGGCCAGACCACTTGCCTCGGCATCGGTGGCGATCCGGTCATTGGCACGACCTTCCTGGATGCCATCAAGGCCTTCAATGAAGATCCGAAGACCGAAGCCTTCGTGATGATCGGTGAAATCGGTGGCGACGCCGAAGAACAAGCCGCCGAGTACATCAAGGCCAACGTCAAAAAGCCCGTCGTCAGCTTCATTGCTGGCCAGACGGCGCCTCCTGGTAAGCGCATGGGCCACGCCGGTGCCATTGTCAGCGGTGGAACGGGCACGGCAGCCGAGAAACGCAAGGTTCTCGAAGCGGCTGGTATCCCGGTGGCCGATCGTCCCATGGACATCGTGCCCAAATTGCAGGAGATCTGGAAACGCTAGTTTCCGGTCGAT
>DAOVTU010000567.1 GCA_030632925.1 Candidatus Krumholzibacteriia bacterium
ACCACGCCGGACAATATGTTTGCTCTGGAAGGTGTGGAGTGCCTCGGTGCCTGTGGTATGGGGCCCTGCCTGCAATTGGGCAAACATCTCTATGAGCACCTGACCAACGAAAAAGTGGACCAGATTCTCGAGAGCTTGCGCAAGGGTGTAGTGCCCACCGCGGATACCGACCGGCTAGCCGCCGGGTCAGGAGAGTAAGGTGAGTAATAACCAATACGACATCCTCTCAAAGCGCTTTGAGAGCACCGATGGACATCTGCTGTCGGTCTATGAGGCCGAGGGTGGTTACAAGGCGCTGAAGATGGCTCTGACCTCGATGCAACCCGTTGAGGTGCGCGATGTGGTCAAGGACGCCGGCCTGCGTGGCCGTGGCGGCGCCGGCTTTCCGACTGGTGTGAAGTGGGGCTTTGTGCCCGCGGACGCCGAAGATGTCTACTTCTTCGTCAACGCCGACGAATCCGAGCCGGGCACGTTCAAGGACCGGTTGCTGCTGGATTACGATCCGCACCAGACCCTCGAAGGCACGATCATCAGCTGCTTCGCGGTGAAGGCCAAGACGGCGTTCATTTATATCCGTGGCGAGTTCGGTTGGCTGATCGACCGGGTGCAGGCTGCGGTCGACGAAGCCTACGCCGCCGGTTATCTGGGCAAGAACATTCTCGGCAGTGGCTTCGATCTGGAAATGATCGTGCACAAGGGTGCGGGCGCATATATCTGTGGTGAAGAAACCGGCCTGATCAATTCGGTCGAGGGCCTCAAGGGACAGCCGCGACTCAAACCGCCCTTCCCGGCTGTGTCCGGCTTCCTGGACAAGCCGACCATCGTCAACAATGTCGAGTCGGTGGCGTCGGTGCCCTGGATCATCAACAATGGTTCCGAAGCCTACAAGAAATTCGGCACCGAAAAATCATGCGGTACGAAGCTGTGGTCAGTCAGCGGGCCTGTCAAAAAGCCGGGCGTGTACGAGATCCCGCTGGGCATGCCTTTCCGTGAGTTCTTCCACGATTATCTCGGTGGCATGGCTGATGGCGAGACGCTGAAGGCGGTCATCGTCGGTGGCAGTTCGGTGCCCGTGTTGACGGCCGACGAAGTCATGAACGTGAATCTGGATTACGAATCACTGATGAACGCCGGCACCATGCTGGGCTCCGGCGGGATGATCGTCATTCCCGAGAGCAGCGACATGGTCGAGCTGATTCAGGTGCTGATGCATTTCTACTTCGACGAGAGTTGCGGGCAGTGCTCGCCGTGTCGTGAAGGCACCGGTTGGTTGCACAAGATCGTCAAGAAGCTGCGCCGCGGCGAAGGCAAGGCGGGGGACCTGGATCTTCTGGAGCACGTGTGCCAGGGGATGGCCGGTTTGACCATCTGCCCGCTGTCCGATGCGGCCGTGATGCCCATGCGCAGTTTTATCGCCAAATTCCGCCCCGAATTCGAGGCCCTCATCCAGGAAACCGCGCCGGTTGGCAATTGCAGCCTCTGGCCGCGGGGTGAGCAGGAGTAATCGGTATGGCCAAATTGACCATAGATGGCAAGGAGATCGAGGTTCCCGACGGAACCAGTCTCTTCGACGCCTGCAGAGAGGCCCGCGGCGAAGCGCTGCCTCATTTCTGCTACCACCCCGACCTGTCCATCGCCGGCGTTTGCCGCCTGTGCCAGGTCGAGGTCGAAGGCATGCCCAAGCTGACGATCGCCTGCAACACCACGGTGCGGGACGAGATGGTGGTGCACACCAGGAACGAGCGGGTGACCAAGTCGTCCCAGCAGATCCTGGAAATGCACCTGATCAACCATCCGGTGGATTGCCCCATCTGCGACCAGGCCGGCGAGTGCGGTTTGCAGAACCAGTACATGAAGTACGGACTGTACGACTCTGAGGTCGAGATTGCCGACAAGGTGAACAAGACCAAGGCCCAGGTGATCGGTCCCCAGGTGATCCTGGACAAGGAGCGCTGCGTGCTTTGCAGCCGCTGCGTGCGCTTCTGCGACGAAGTCACGGGAACTTCGGAGTTGGGTATTTTTAACCGTGGTAATCGGGCCGAGATCGGCACTGCGCCGGGCGTGGAGTTGGACAACAACTACAGCCTCAATACGGTGGACATCTGCCCCGTGGGTGCGCTGACCAGCCGCGACTTCCGCTTCCAAAAACGGGTGTGGATGCTGAAGGCCGCCAATTCGGTTTGCCCTGGTTGCGCCACTGGTTGCAACGTGCGCATTGACCACGAGGCCGGCCGCATCTACCGCCTGAAGCCCCGCTTCAATCCGGACGTGAACGGCCGCTGGATGTGCGACAAGGGCCGCATGGAATACAAAGCCGTGCACGCCGACAATCGCCTCAGTGAGCCACGCTTCAAGGGCGAAACCGGACGCTGGGCCGACCTGCAGACTGAACTGAGCAGCCGCATTTCCGGCGGCGTGGGGCTGGTCATTTCCAGCGCCCACCAGAGCCGCGAAGAGATGTACCTGCTGAAGACCCTGGCTGGTGACGGCGCCGTTTGCGGTGGCCTGGCCGGCAGCGACATGGGTAAGGGCGACGACCTGCTGCTCAATACGGACCGCACGCCCAACCGCAAGGGCCTGGAGTTGCTGGGCCTGGCCGAGATGGACGGCGCGGCGATGGCGAGCGCCATCAAGGCAGCGTCCGGCACGGTGCTGGTCCACGGCGGCAATCCGGCCAGTGAATCGGTTGTTGCCGAGGCTCTCAAGGCCCACGGCCGCGTCATCTACCTGGGCACCCACGACAATGAAACCGCCCAGGCGGCAGACATGGTCCTGCCCGGCGCGATGTGGGCCGAAAAGGCCGGCATCTTTGCCAACAAGGACGGCCGCCTGCAGTCCTTCTCGCAGTCGGTGGCCCGTCAGGGCAGCGGCCGCGAAGACTGGCGCATCCTGACCGAATTGGGTGGAGACGAGAACCTGACGAGCTTGAAGTCGGTGCTCGACGCCGTTGCTTCGATCCTGGGGTTGTCGGACGAAGCTAACTTGACAAAACTGCCCACTCGCGTCCATATGCCTATAGGCAT
>DAOVTU010000186.1 GCA_030632925.1 Candidatus Krumholzibacteriia bacterium
GCGGTAAGGAATTATTCGGACTCAAAAAAAGCATTCTGCAGTCTTCGGCCGTTGGCACGGTGATCGGCGTTGTGCCGGGGGCCGGTGCCACGATCGCGGCCTTCATCGCTTACAACGAAGCCCGCCGCACCAGCAAGAACCCCGATGAATTCGGCAGGGGCAGCCTCGAAGGCGTGGCCGCGCCGGCTGCAGCAGCAGGTGGTTCAGTCGGCGGGGCCCTGGTGCCGTTGCTGACTCTCGGCATCCCCGGCAGCGCGGCTACGGCCGTCCTGGTCGGTGCCCTGATGCTGCACGGTGTCACTCCCGGGCCGGAACTGTTCGCGGGCAAAAATTCTTATCTGGTTTACGGCTTATTTGCCAGCCTGGTACTGGGCAACGCCTTCCTGCTGGTGCTCGGCATCATGGGCAATCGCCTGTGGGTGAAGATCATCTCCGCCCCCAAGGCCCTGCTATTTCCGGTAATTCTCGTGATCGCCTTTGTTGGCAGCTATGGCGTGGCCAACTCCATGTTCGACGTGGTTGTCTGCCTGGTGTTCGGCATTTTGGGCTGGATCCTGCGGCGGTACGGCTTCCCCACCGCGCCTTTGGTACTGGCCTTGATTCTGGGCTACATGGCGGAGAGCAATTTCCGGCGGGCGCTGATCATGGGCGATGCCAGCATCTTCCTGACACGGCCCGTAAGTGCGATCATGCTGGTCCTGGCCGTGCTGTCTTTTTCGATGCCGTTCATTCGGGCGCGGAAGCAGAAAAAAGCGGCACAGGAAAAATAGTTCCTGCGCCGAACGCCAATTTGATCATCATTCATCCGGCAGGTCAAAGGCCCGGTTTTCAGTAATCGGGTAGTCTTTCTGCCAACCACAGGCGAAGCACTCGTAAGGCAGGACCCGTCCGCGAAGCCGAGGGCGGGGTTCCAACAACTCGAGCCCGCATTCGGGGCATCGTTCCGGAATCGCAAAAATATCAGGCAGCTTGTCCATCCGCATCAACCCCCTCGTCATCATCGTGAACGCTAGCGCCGGTTCAAAGCCCACGCGCCGACGGCCAACCCACCCAGAATAGCCGCCAATATCAACCACAACCGCCCGCGACCACCGTCCTGTTCCGCCAACAGGGCCACACCTTCACTACCCACGCCAGTCAAAACAAATGCCGCCCACTCCCGTGGCGGCATGCCCTGTTCCCGACACACGATACGGGCCTGAAGCAACGCCTCGTCCCTGGCGGCACCAGTGCGCAAGGCGGCATAAAAAGCCGTGACGAATTGCCGCGCTCCAAGATCATCAACATCCCACAGCGTGCTGATCACGGTGCGGGCCCCAGCGGCCAGGAATGAACGGGGCAGGCCAAACCAACCCTCGCCCAAAACCCGATGACCGCCAAAAGTGCTGCAACCGCTGAGCACGACCAGGTCGCCGCGAAATTTGAAGGTGGAAATTTCCTGGGCCGTGACGACATCCACACCTTCGGGCCCGGCCATGACCACTGCCGAGCGGCCACCATCAACAGGATCGACCACAGCATGAGTGGCCAGATGCAAGACAGCCAAGGAAGTCTCCATGGCCGTGCGCAGTTCCTGCCCCGAAGCCTGCGCCCCCACGCGGCGCTGCCGTTTTTTCATGGCCACGGCCTTGATTTCCGCCCGGGCTTCGGGCAGAGGCACGCCAACTCTCGAGCGGGCAGGCGAAGAAGGTAAGCGACTCGCCACTGCATCCTGGGTTGTCGGGTCGCCGAAGGCCAATACACCCTCGGCAGGCACCGGTCGCGCGCTCAGGTCAAGCATGGCCGAAGCGTTGGGCAGATAACTGAGCGGCCGAGTCTCACTCCAGGCCTGGCCCGTTTCATCCCGTAAAATCCCCAAAGGGAAACCGGCCAAAAACGAGGGTGGCACCACCGAAAACCGTTCCACGCTGGGATCCACCGCCGCCAGAACAGGCCAGGACACCAGCTCCTCCAGGCGCGTCAGGGCGGGCTGGCAGGTTTCCAGGCTCTCGCCCGCCGCCAGCAGGCGCAAGGCGGTCCGGGCATCGGCCGCGATGGGGTCAGGCCTTCCCAGCTCCACCACGCGCAGGCCACGACCATCCAGTATGAAAGCCACCAGGGGATCGAACACCGGATCATTGAACAGGATCAGAGCTGCGTTGCTTTTGGCCAGTTCGGCCTGCAACTCGGCAATACCGGCCACTTCGCCCTGCAGCTGGTCGCGAAACACCGACGCGCGTCCACGCTCAACCGTCGCAAAGGCCTCTTCAGTACGTCCCGTGGCCAATTGGCAATGGGCCAGCGAAGCATAGATCTCGCCGCTGGCATTAAAAATACCGGCACGGCTGCGATCATCGGCCAAGCTTTCGCGGCGTTCTTCAAACACGCTCTGCGCCTCGATCAACACCGCTTCGGCTTCTTCAGTGCGCCCCAACTCCAGCAACGCCGTGCCTTCGAAGCGCTTCAACACCGTCAGCAGTGGCAGTTGGCCAGCGGCCTCAACCTCAACTGAAAGCGCCCGAGCCCTGACCAGGCCCTCTTCGGATCGGCCCAGCTCCAACAAGCAGTTGATGAGCGATTGTTCCACAAAGGCCGCCGAAAAATCGTCGCCGCTCTGCACCAACAGCGCGTGGGAATCGGTCAACACCGTCAACGCCTCATCGTAGCGGCCCAGGTCCAACAACGCGTCCCCATGGCTCATGGCCGCCATGCCCTGCACGTTTTTGTCACCGAACTCTGCCGCCAACGCGACGGCGGCCTTGCCCTCGAGCACCGCTTCTTCATACCGCCCCAAGGTCCGCACAATCTGAGCCCCCCGGATGGCATTAGCCACCTGCCCCCGCGGATTGTCCACCAGAGCCAGCCATTTTTCTTCTTCGGTGGTGGCCGCCAGGGCTTCAGCGGTGCGGCCAATATTCGCATAGGCCGTCGCCAGATTGCCCCAGGTGCGGGTCAGGCCCATGGTATCGGCCAGGGTTTCACGAATTTCCAGGGTGCGGTCATACACCGGCAACGCCCCTTCGGTATCGCCGCCCGCGGTGTAACCAATGGCCAGGGCATTGAGCAGGGAAGATTCGGACCGGATCAGTTCGGCCTCTTGCGCCCAATCCACTCCTCGTTGCCAACGCGCCATGGCGCTGTCCAGATTGCTGGTCCGAAAGGCCGCGATGCCGGACACTTCCAGGCACTTCGCCGCCAGGGCAACGTCCAGCGCGCGCAAACTGTCGGCGTATTGGGCCAACAGATCGCCGTGGGGCCCGAAGTCCGCTTCCTTGTCAGCCAACGCGGTGTGGGCGCGTGCCAACAACCCATCATCCGCCACAGCTGTCGCTACCGGCAGCGCCATGCACAACAGCAAAACCAACCACAACCACCGCATCATTTCTGCTCCTTCGCCTGAACGGCAAACTTGACTGCCGCGCTGGTCGGGCCCTCAAGCCCATCGGGCCGCAATTCGACCACCAGCCACAGCCAATTGCCCAGGCTGTCGCTCGGCGTCTCACTGGCCGGACGCACCAGCACGCTGTCAGCGACAATGGCCACGGAGCGCAGTTTGGCCTGGCCGTCATACAGTTCCCACCGGTAGCGGGTTTCCCGCGTCGGGTCGGCCGGATGCCAACGGAACTCGACCGGGAAGTGGTCCATTTCACCTTGGGGTGCGCTGCCAATGGCCGCTCCGGCATCACCGGCACCGCGCAGACGTAAGGGCAGATCCCCACTGATGTCATCGGTTGAGGGCATCAGGATGACAAAGGCCAACAACGCCGCCATCAGGCCACCGGCCCAGGCCCACCGCTGGGGCGTGACAACCCACCGCGAACTGGTCGCTGCTTCTTTCACCGTCTCATCAGCGGCCTCACTCAGTGCCTCGTTCAACACCAGCGCCGCATAGGCTGCCTCGGCCAGATCCGGATCAGCCAGCACTTCCCGTTCAAAGCTGTCACCGGAAGCGGTGTCCAGGTCAGCGGCCAGCCAGCGTTCCTGTTTTTCATCCAGACGGTCGTTCACGGGCTCACCCCTTTGCGCTGCAGGATCTCGGCGAGCAACCTGCGGCAGCGGTAGATTTTGCGGTAAAAAGCCGAATGTTCAATGCGGGCCTGATCGGCCAGAGCGCCCGCCTTGGTGCCCTGGGCCATGGACCACAGCCAATCCGCGCAGTCCGGCCGCTGGCGGCGCAACTCGGCCACCGCCGTGCGGATGGTCCGCGCCTGTTCGTCGGCCGCCAGAGCCGCCAGGGCGTCGGGGCGCTCATCGGCCAAGTCATGGTTTTCGACGGTCTCGTGATGGCGCCGTTTCTGGTACCAGTTGCCGATGACGTTGCGCAGCACATTGAAGCACCAGCGCAACGATGGCTCGGTGTCTCCGGCGCGGTGGGCCTCCGCCGGCCCCTTGGCCAGGACAATGCCGAGGGTGTCCTGCACGATGTCCTCGACCGCATCGGTTGGCACGCGCCGCGCCGCAATTTCGGCGAAACGCTGGCGCAATGGTGTGAGCCAGTTCGGATCCAGTGGTGGCAGGTGGTTGTCGGTATCCATAGGGCCTGTGCAAAAAGGTTCAGAGTGGCAACGGGTGCAGTCCAAGTGGGCGATATCGCTCCACTATAGACGCCACCTTCGGCCCCGGTCCAGACTCCTGTTGCACAATTTTCGCCGTTCATCACTGCCACCCCTGCTACTTCATCAACATCATGCGTTGGCGCTGCACGTTTTTGCCACTGCGCAGCAACGAAAAATACGCGCCCGAAGCCACGGTCTGGCCGGCCTGATTGCGGCCATCCCAGCGCACATGGTGGTCTCCGGCGGGCAACACATCATCAATCAACGTGCGCACCAGGCGGCCCGACACGTCGTAAATCACCAGTTCCACCCGGCCGGATTCGGCCAACGAATAGTTGATCCTCGTCGACGGGTTGAAAGGATTGGGAACTGCTCCGTGCAGAACGAAGGCTGGCCCGGCCAACGGTGTATCCGATACGTTCAGCACCTCACCGGCCAAGCTTTCGTTGCCCGAAAAATCCACGGCGCTGATTTTGTAGTGGTACTGCCACGGCGAGGTGGTCGCATCGGTCCAGGCCGGAACGGCCACTTCGCGCACCAGGTTGCCGTTGCTGGGCACAAAGTTGGGGTCAGTCGAGCGATAGACCCGGAACATCTGGAAATCCGTTTCGGGCGCTTCATCCCAGGTCAGGTCAACTGCGGTGGGCCCGTAGGCGGCCGTGATGGCCAGCGGCACACCGGGCGCCAGATTGTCGATGGAGCTGCCGCTGTCGGGATGGGAAGTGAAGAACACACCGGGCGTCGCGGTCAGGGCCACGACTTTGAACGTGCTGTGGTAAACACCAGCACCCGCCGTCGAATCAGCCAGGGTGGGTACAACCACGGCGTAGCGATCTTCCACCAGGACCGGCACGGTGCTGAGGAAATCCCATCCGGCGGCTTTCATGGCCAGGGCGTTCTGCTGCAACGAGGCGCTGGCGCCGGTCAGATTTGTTATCGCCAGGGCTTTGCCCGTCAGGCCGCCATCGATTTGCCGGTAGATGGCGTACTGCGTGATCTGGGTCGCATCGCCCACGAAATCATGGCCGCTGCGGGTCCACTCCAGGCGAACCTGACGGCCCTGATCGTTGGGGATGTCGACCACCGATTCGATCAGTGGAATGTCGTATAGCCACTCAATTTCGAGGCTGCTGGTGGCCGAAAGCGTACCCGGGGCAAACCGAAGATCGGCCCTCCAGAACAGCCCCGGTCCCGGATAAGACGCCTCATACCAGGTATTTTCGATGGCACGGTATGCTGCAGAGTTGCCATTGATATACATGTCCCACAAAACCGAATCGGTGTGTTGCGAGTTGACCCGCACCCGCACAATTGTATCGGGGCCGGTATCTATTTCAGTGGAAGCCGCTTGATTACGACTCAGATCCACTTCATGCTGGTAGACTTGCAGCATATCCAGATCCGTGCCGCCGCCCCGGGCGCCCAGCAGCATCTCTCCCTGCGGAATCAGATACTGATAGGTCACTCCCAAATCATCACTTGGCACCACGTAGCCTGGAGAGTAGGGATTCGAAATGTCGTATATCAAAATCCTGTTACTGACAGCCACGTAGACGTGTTCCCCCATGATAGCCACGTCCTGGGAAATATCAGTTCCTGTTCGACTGCCGATTTGCACGGGCAGCGAGGGATCGGTGATGTCGACGACCAGCAAAGGAGTGCTCCCACCGGCGATGTAAACCTGGTTTCCATGCACCGCGATGCCATTGATCTGGGTAGGCGAGTAGAAGGAACCCACAACCGAAGGCAGCGCCGGATTTGAGATATTGATGATATCCAGGTCATAACCATATTCGATATGAACAAAAGCCAGGTTGCCCTCTATTGCGATGTTCTTGGCGAAATACTGAGAGGCGAAAGTGGAGCCGACTGA
>DAOVTU010000548.1 GCA_030632925.1 Candidatus Krumholzibacteriia bacterium
GACAATGGCGCGGCTGGCACCAGAGGCTGCGCCCAGGGCGTCGGCCAGCTTTTCGATCAGGGCATAGTGCTCGGTACCCTTGATGCCCCGGCCGCCACTGACGACGATCTCGGCCTCGGTCAATTCGACCTTGCCACCGGCGCTGGCCTCGATGCTCTTGACGACGGCCTTGGGGGTGATCCCGGCCGTGCCAGCGTCAAAGCTTTCGACAGTGCCGCTGCCGGCTTTTTCTTCCAGAATGAAAGCGTTGGGCCGGATGCCCACGACAGCCATGGCCGTCGTCGATGTCACGTCGGTGAAGCACTTGCCGGCAAAAACCGGACGGCGCACTTCCCAGCCACCTTCATACTTCAGGCCCACCGCGTCGCTGATGCAGGCGCAAGCCAGCTTGGCGGCCACTTTGGGTCCGAGATCCTTGCCCATGGCGGTCGAACCGATCAACAGCAGGTCCGGGCTCTGGGCTTTGCAGAACGCTGCGACAGCTGTTCCGTAAAGCTCGCTGTTGTAGACCGCCAATTCGTCGCCGCTGGCGGCGAAAACCTTGTCGGCTCCATATTTTCCGGCTTCGGTCGCGGCTGCGGCGGAGTCGCCACCAACCAGCACGCCCCAGACTTCGCCACCGCTGGCGTCGGCCAGGCGGCGGGCTTCAGAAATCATCTGCCAGGCAACCTTCTTGAAGGCGCCGTCGCGTTGTTCAATAAATACGGCAATGTTCGGCATGACTTTCCTCCCTCTCAGGTTAAATGACTTTGGCTTCTTCGTTGAGCAGGCGGGCCAGTTCCTTGGCCGCCGCGGCGGGATCTTCGGCGTCGATCAGTTTGCACTCGCCACGCGCGGGCGGGGGAGAGTACGTCTTGACGGTCGCCAGGCTGGTCGGCAGTTCGATGCCCAGGTCGGCACAGGTCACCGTTTCCATGGGCTTCATGCCGGCCTTCATGATGTTGGGCAGGCTCGGCAGACGGGGCTCGTTCAGACCCTTCTGGCAGGTGAGCACTGCGGGCAGGGAAGCTTCGACGATTTCCTTGCCGCCTTCGATCTCGCGTTCGGCCGTCAAAGTGCCTTCGCCCATATCGAGTTTGGTGATGCTCGAAATGTGGGCCATGTCCAGCATCTCACCCAGGATGATACCCAGTTGACCGCTGTCGTTGTCGATGGCCTTGATGCCCGTCAGGACCAGGTCGTAGCCATCGCGTTTGATAACCGCAGCCATGGCCGTGGCCAGAGCCATCTCATCGGCACCGACGAGCTCGGGGTCACTGATGATGATCGCCTTGTCACAACCGACAGCCAGGCAATCCTTCTTGAGGGTTTCCTTGACCGTTTCGGGGCCAGCGATGATGGCCGTCACTTCGACCTCGCTGCCGGCTTCCTTGATCTTTACAGCTTCTTCGACGGCATAGGCGTCGTAGGGGTTCAGGACTCGGGTGAAGCCGGAATCGTCCAACTGCGCAGCGGGCGCAGCCAGAGTGATCCTGGTCTCCGAGTCGGGAACCTGTTTCACACATACGGCAATCTTCATGGTTCCTCCAGTGGACACATCCATTGAATCATTGACTGGAATTGCAGGCCCAACAATAAAAGGTTGGGCGGGGTCCGTCAATGTGTCGCCTGAGGGCGAATCGTCCGGAATCGCCCCGAATCCGGTGGCGTATTGTTGGGTTGGGCGCGATTATGGACCGACAGCAACTTTCGGCAACAATCAGGCAGGATGGGGCAATGAAAACGGAATTCGATCTCATCGTCATCGGCGGCGGACCCGGCGGGTATGTAGCCGCCCTGCGCGGTGCCCAACTGGGTCTTCGCACGGCCCTGATCGAAAAGGATGACCAGCTTGGTGGCACCTGCCTCTTGCGGGGCTGCATTCCCACCAAGGCCCTGCTGCACGCCGCCGAGGTCTGGCGCCTGTGCAGCAAAGGGGCCCGCACCTTCGGGATCCAGGTGCCTGAGGCCACCTTTGACTGGGGCAAAATCCAGAAGCGTCGCTCTCTGGCGACGGTCAAGGGCAGCAAGGGCGTGGCGTTGCTGCTGGCCGAAGCCGAAGTCACTGTGTTGCGCGGCCACGGTCGCCTCGAAGGTCCCGGACAGGTCCGGGTCGAAGGCGAAGACGTGCCGCACTGGATTACTGCCCCAAAAATCATCCTGGCCACCGGTTCGACGCCAGCCGGATTGCCTGGCGTGGAAGTTGATGGCGACCGCATTCTCAACAGCGACCACTTGTTGGCTTGTCAGGAAGTTCCGGCTTCGATGATCGTGCTGGGCGCCGGGGCGGTGGGTGTGGAATTGGCTTCGGTCATGCAAAGCTTCGGCTGCCGCGTGACCCTGGTCGAGATGGAAAACCAGGTGCTGCCCCTGGAAGATGCGGATTGCGCGGGTGAAGTGGCCCAAGCCCTCAAGCGGCAGGGCATGAAGGTGCACACTGGCACCAAGGCCCGGGAAATCGAGACCACCGCCGATGGAGTGAAATGCATCCTGGACGACAGAGCCAGTGGTGTCCGGACCGAGGTGGAAGCCGCTGTTCTGCTGGCCGCCGTGGGGCGCCGGCCAGCCACCCGCGACCTGGGCCTCGACACAGTCGATGTGGTGGTCGATCGCCGGGGGTACCTGCAGGTCGACAGCGCCATGCAAACGCCGCAGCAAGGTTTGTACGCCATAGGTGACATCGTACCCACGCCGCAGTTGGCCCATGTGGCCAGTCACGAAGCGCTGGTGGCGGTGAACCATGCCGCCGGCCAAACGGTGGTGCCGGTGAGATACAACCGGGTGCCTTCGTGTACTTATAGTCATCCGGAAGTGGCGTCGGTCGGCTTGACCGAGGCTGCCGCCACAGCCGCCGGACATCTGGTGAGTTGCGGTCGGTTCCCGTTCAGCGCCCTGGGCAAGGCTTCGATCCTCAACGAGCCGCGTGGATTCATCAAGGTGATCAGCGACCAGGAATCTGGGCGGGTGCTGGGCGTGCACATGGTGGGCGCGCGGGTGACAGAGATGATCGCCGCGGCCACCACGGCCTTTGGTTTTGGCGCCGACCTGGAAACCTGGTCCGAGGTCATCCATCCGCATCCGACCTTGAGCGAGGCCTTGGGCGAAGCCCTGCTGGCCGCCGTCGGCCGACCGCTGCACGGGGGCGGAGCATGAGC
>DAOVTU010000114.1 GCA_030632925.1 Candidatus Krumholzibacteriia bacterium
TTCTTGCAGATCTGGTACACCATCGCTTCGTACACTTCGCAGGCTTCGGGTTCGCCCGCCTTCACCCGCTGCTCCACTTCGCGGAAATCGGCGGTGCCCAAAAGATCGATCAGGCCACCCTTGCCCTTGTTCAACTTCAGCAATTCTTCCAGGGTGTACTGCCCGCTGAAACACAGCCGGATCAAATCTCCGGTGGGGATCGAACCGCTGCGCTGGGGGCTGAAGGGGCCTTCGCCATCGAGGCCATTGTTCACATCGATGTAGCGCCCCTTGGCGTGGGCGCCCACAGTGATGCCGCCGCCCATGTGGCACACGATCACGTTCAGGTAGCGGTAAAACGTCTCGTGTTCTTCGGCATAGCGCCGGGCCGTCGAAATCTGGTTCAACGCATGGCTGATCACCTTGCGCCGGATGGCCTTCATGCCCGTGACCCGCACCCGGTCCGGTGCCTCGTCCACCACCACCGGGTCGACAATGAAGGCGGGCTTGTCCGAGCCTTCGACCAGTTCGCCGGCAATCAGCGCGCCCAGGTTCGAAGCGTGGTCGCTGCCGGTGCCCCCCAAAAGATCGTCGCGCATGCGCTGGTTCACCGAATATGCACCGTGTTTAATGGGCGCCAAAAGCCCCCCGCGGCCGCTGATGGCGTCCAGGTCCTCCACCTTGATCCCGTGGCTGCCGAGGGTCTTGAGAATGACATCCTTGCGCATGGCGTACTGCTCGACAATGCGTTTGCCCTCATACGGATCCAACTCGGCCGCCGAGTGCTGGATTTCCTCGCTGAAGCTTTCCTGCTCCCCTTCGTAAACCGCAATTTTTGTGGAAGTCGAACCGGGGTTGATGGCCAAAATACGATGCCGCGGAAAGAACGTGTCCTTCGGCGTGCGCGACCAGTGGCCGAAGCGGTGCATGCGCAACACGCTGGCCTTGACCCCCAGGGCCGCATCTTCAGCTGTCGAATCCATGGGCAAGTCGACGCCCTGGAACCGCAACCCGAACATCACCGAGAATTTGCGGGCCTCCGGATAACGCGTGGCATACAGGTGAAACAGCAGGTTGCCCGTATCCAGATTCGGCACAATCAATACGTTGGTGCCGCCGTCAAACCCGGACTCCTGGCCGCGCCGGTACAAGTGCGCCGAACGCCGCGACAGGGCCACCGAAATTTTCACTTCGCCTTCGATATGGATCGATTTGTAGCGCTCACCCAGCCGGATGCGGTCCGCCAGAATATCCGGCACCAACTGGCTGGCCTTGCGCACCAGTTCCGGGCTCGGGCCTTCGTCCGATCCCTTGTTCGAATAGGAAACCATGGCCCCGTTGATCACCGGCAGCACCTCGGGCGGGAACAAATCCCGCGCCACGGCGCAGGTACCAACCGCAATGTTGGCCAAAACTTCCGGATCCATACTCGCGTTGCTGCCCACGTCGCCCACGACCAGAATGTTGTGGGGGAAAATGTCATCCGGATGGCTGTCCGGCAGCACGATCACGCCGGCCTCACACACGACTTCCTGCTTGGCCAGGATCCTGGTCATGGGCCGGAAATAATCGCGGGGCTCGTGGGTGATGCCGCCGACGACCATGTCGGCGTGGCCCTGCCTGACGGCCATGATGCCGAAGCGGCAGGTCTGTCGCAGCAGTTCCCGGGCAGAGTCCAGATCGCTGGTGCGGCTGAGAACCTTCGGCAGGTCGACACAGGCCTGGGCAAACTCTTCGAGCAGGTCCGTGCGCTCGGCCGGATCCACAAACGCGCTCTCGCTCAGGGCGAATTCGACCCGCGTCGAGTCCATATGACCCAACTCGCGGTGGATGACATCCTTGACCGCTTCTTCACTGGCCAGAAACACCGGCCGGATGAACCGCGGCAAATAGCAAGCCGCTTCGATGATGCGCGGATCGGTGGGTTCGGTGAACACCACGGCCGGCTTGTTTTTCATCACCGCAAGGATCTGTTTGTCCAGTGATGCCTCGATATCGTACATTGGGTTCCTCCGGTGGCGGTGAGCCAGTCGGCGAGCAGGAAATTCGTGATTTATTTAACACCAACTTGGTCACTTTAAGTGGCTTTGGCAAGGGTCCGGCATGAGCTTTCACAAAAACACGGGGCCCGATCCCAAGCTGGACCAGCTGATTGCCCAAGCTGTTGAAACTTTGGGATTTAAGCACGAGCCAGACGACTTCAAATGGCTTCTGGTGGACGTCCACGAACAACGTGTCGTGCTGGTCCATGGCCGCGCGCCCCAGGGCAGTTGGCCCGTCTCCACGGCGGTCGCCGGCATGGACAACCGGCAGGACAGCGGCGGCACTCCCCCGGGGGCCCACCGCATTGCCCGCAAGATCGGCGCGGATAGCCCCAGCGGCACCGTCTTCGAAAGCCGGAAACCCACCGGCAAGATCTGGCAACCCGGACACGACACTGAAGCGGACCTCATCCTGACCCGCATCCTGACTCTGATCGGGTGCGAACCCGGCCTCAACCAGGGACCTGGCATCGACAGCCACGAGCGCTACATCTACCTGCACGGCACCAACCACGAAGCACAGCTGGGCGAACCCGTTTCCCACGGCTGCGTGCGCTTGGCCAATGCCGATATCTGCGAACTCTTCGACCAGGTCGAGGAAGGGGATTCCGTTGTCATCATCTGATCAGTTGCCGAAAATCGGCGCCGGCGCCTGGCTGCACTTTGCCGGTGTGGCCGGCAGTGGCATGAGCGCCCTGGCCCAGTACCACGCCCAACAGGGCGGCCTGACCACCGGCAGTGACCGCGCCTTCGACCAGGGCGAGCGGCCTGAAATCCGCAAATGCCTGGAGGCCCTGGGCGTAAAATTGATGCCCCAGGACGGTTCCTTCCTGCAGCTCAGTGAAGGCCCCTTTGCCGGGCGCAAACCCGATGCCGTGGTCGTCAGCACCGCCGTCGAGGACAAAGTGCCCGACGTGAAGGCGGCCAAGGGCGGCGGCGTGGCCATCCTGCACCGCAGCGAACTGCTGGCCCGCTACGTGGCCACCCACCGCACCATTGCCATCAGCGGCACCAGCGGCAAGTCCACTGTTACGGCCATGGTTTTTGCCATTCTGCAGGCCGCCGGCAAAGGGCCGGGCCTGCTCACCGGTGGCGCCCTGGCCTCACTGGTGGCCGATGGACACCTGGGCAACGCCTGGGGTCCCACCGACCAGGCCGACGGTCCGCCCTGGTTGGTCATCGAGGCTGACGAAAGCGACGGCAGCCTGGTCCGCTACCATCCCTGGGCCGGCGTGGTGCTCAATCTCGGCCTGGACCACAAAACGCCCGCCGAAATCATGGCCATGTTCACCACTTTCCAGGGCAACGTCAAAGGCCCACTGGTGGTGGCCGATGAAGAGAATCTGGCGTCATTGCACAACGGAAGTTTGCTGTTCGGGCAGGGGCCCGGCGCAGGCACCAGGGCCCTTGACGTGAAACTGCTACCAACCGGATCGACCTTTGCCATCGATGGAGCCGAATTTCAACTGCAGGTACCCGGCGCCTACAACGTGCTGAACGCCACCGCTGCGGTAGCCGTGTGTGTCGCCGCCGGCGTCCCGGCCCAGGTGGCCACTGCGCCTCTGGCCGAATTCACCGGCGTGGCGCGCCGCTTCCAAAGCATGGGCAGCCAAAACGGCATCGAGGTCATTGACGATTTTGCCCACAACCCGGACAAGATCGCCGCCGCCCTGGCCGCCGCCCGCACCCGCACCGAGGGGCGCATCCTGGCGGTATTCCAACCCCACGGCTACGGACCCACGCGCTTTTTGCGTGAGGCCCTGGTCGAAACCTTTGCCACTTCATTGCGAACCGATGATGTGCTGTGGATGCCGGAGATTTTCTTCGCGGGTGGGACCGTGACGCGGGATATTTCAGCGGGAGATTTGATTCGGGAAATCAACCAGCGCGGGCGAGACGCGCGGTTCATCGAAAAGCGGGCTGACATCCCGGCCGCCATTGCCACCGAGGCCAAAGCCACCGACCTGGTGCTGGTGATGGGTGCCCGCGACCCATCACTGACCGATTTTTGCCGGGCCATTCTGGCCGCCCTCAGCCAGGACGACTGAAGCTATCTAGGCCACCTGCGGTGTCAACAACTCGGCCACCACTTCCAGCAACTTCTGCCGGTCGACCGGTTTGCTGAAGGTATTGGCTACGCCAAAACGGCGCGCCCACTTCAGGTAGTCTTCGGGATTGATCCGGCCACCGCCCGAAATCGCGATGATCTTCACCGCAGCGTCGATGCCCTTCAACTCCATGATCAACTCGATGCCCTCTTTTTCGGGCATCACGATGTCGGTGATCACCAGATCGATCGTGCCGGCACGATAGGCCTTCAACGCCTGCACTCCATCGCCGGCCTCGACCACCTCGTAGTCCTCGCGTTCAAGCGTGATCCGCAACATGTCCCGGATCTGCTGGTCATCGTCCACAATCAAAATCTTGCTCATGCGCTCGTCTCCTCTAGACAGCCGTCGTTTGGTTGGTCAATTCCTCGAGAACCTTGCCCAGGTCCGCCATGCTGATGGGCTTGGGCAAATAGTACCGGATGCCCGCCGCGCGGGCCTGTTCGTGAATCATTTCGTCGCTGTGCCCAGTAGTCAGGACCATGGGCAGGTCCGGCCGGATGGCCAGCATCTGGGTGGCCAGCTCGTAGCCCGTGATGTTGGGCATCGACTGATCGGTGACCACCACATCATATTGGTCGGGGTTGGCTCTAAAGACTTCCAGAGCCTCAACGCCATCGGCAAACCCGGTCACTTCATATCCGAAGCGCTCCATCGCTTTCTGCAGCACCTTCAGCACCATGGATTCGTCATCGATCACCATGACGTGACCGTGGCCCACTCTTGATTTTTTTTCGACCTGTCCCGGCACCGCCGGCGTCCGTTCACCAGCGGCGTGGACCGGCAGGTGGATCGTGAATTCCGAGCCCACTCCGGACTCGCTCGCCACCGAAACGTGCCCTCCATGGGCCGTGATGATGCCGTGCACCGTGGCCAGGCCCAGTCCGGTGCCTTCGTTGCTTTTACGCGTGGTGAAATACGGTTCACAAATGCGTTCCATCACTACCGGATCAATGCCGTGACCGGTGTCCGATACCCGAATCCGGGCCCAGGTTCCCGGTTGCAGGCGGCCAACAGCGCTGGCCCGTTTCCGGTCCAGTTCGACGACTTCCACGGCAACGCGCAACAACCCGCCCTCACCCCGCATAGCATACTGGGCATTGGCGCAGAGGTTCAGCAACACCTGATGGATCTGGTTGGTATCCACTTCGATAAGGCCCGCGGCGCTGCTCAGATCAGTCTCGATCCGGATGGTCGCCGGCAGAGTCGCCCGCACCAATTCCAGTCCCCGATCAAACACGTCCGTCACCGCAACCAGTTCCCTGAGGCCATCGGTGCGGCGCCCGAAGGTGAGCATCTTGGCCACCAGGCTGGCGGCACGATTACCGGCCTTGGTGATTTCCTCCAGGGGTGAGTGGGCCGGATGGCCAACCGGAATGTCATCCAGGGCCAGGTCGGCATAGCCCAACAGAGCGTACAGGATGTTGTTGAAGTCGTGGGCGATGCCACCTGCCAGAGTGCCGACCGCTTCCATTTTTTGGGCTTCGTGCAGGCGCTCTTCCATGCCGACCTCTCGGGTCACATCCCGCTTGGCCGCCACAAAGTGGGTGATCTCACCACTCTCATCCAGAACCGGACTGATAGTCGTGTCTTCGGTAAACAGTTCGCCATTTTTGCGCCGGTTGACGAGGCGCCCGGACCAGATTTCGCCGCTGTTCAATGTCTGCCACATGTCACTGTAAAATTCTTCACTGTGATGCCCGCTCTTGAGAACCCGCGGATTCACACCGAGCGCCTGCCGCCGAGAGTACCCCGTCATTGCGCAGAAGGCCGGATTCACATATTGGATAATTCCCTTGGCGTCTGTGATGACAATGGAATCGGCGACGTGGTTGATGGCCGTCACCAGGCGCTGGTTCTCCTTGGTCAGGATCTGATGGGAGGTCATGTCCCGGCAGACGACGATGTCCACGGGCGAACCGTCCCAGGAACCTTTGTCGAAGCGCACTTCGATCGGCGTGCGGGCACCGCTGCCATCGATCATGGTGGTCTGCAGGGGCAGCGCGTCGGTTGGTTGCTCCGCCAGCATTTCCACGCCGGCCACCGCTTTGCACAACCGGTCAAACCCCGGTAAGGTCAGTTCAATATTCGAGTCCAGCAGATTGACCCAACTGGCTTGCGGGCCACCGGCGGCGGCGTGGTTGTGATACAGCACGGTCCCGTCGGCACCGACGATGAACATGCGGTCCGCAAAACTGTCGAGCGTCACCGAAAGGTTTTGGCTGACGGTGCGGTAATGGGTTTCGGCCCGGATACCGGTCACCAGACTGCCGATGGCGTTGGCCAGGGTCCGCAGCACCCACAGGCAATTGCTGTTCACACACTCGCTGGTGCGCCGCCCGGCCCCCAGTGCCCCGACGACCTGGCCCTGGCTGATCACCGGCAATACCGCCACCTGTTTCCAGCCAAACTGGCGAATCGCCGCGGCCTTTTCGGGCCACAGGTCTTCCCAGTTGCCCACCGATTCTTCCTCGTCCAGCAGGCGCCGACCCACAGGTGCATCAGTCGGGAAAACATCCAGTTCCAAAGTCAGTTCGTCGCACAGGCCCGCCGTAGCCTCGAGAACAAATTCGCCGTCATCGTCACGACGGAACCAGGTCCAAACGCCGTCCACACCAGGCATGGACCCCGCCAATTCGACAGCATCGGCCAGGCCCGCGAGGGGGTCCACGGCGTCGGCCAAAATCCGGCTCAACTCATGTTGAAGCTTGAGGATCTGGTCCAAGTCCATTTCAATGCCAGTACGGTCTTTCATGGTCCTAAATACAGCGGTCCTGTTGGAGAGGATGAGTCGCCTTCTTCTATCAGCAGTTATCGTTTGGAAATCTTTATGTTTTACTAAAAAGTGGGCTCAAATGCCAAAACGCGTCCTACATGTCCTCAGTCAGCGTCCCAGCCGCACCGGCAGTGGGGTCACTCTCGAAGCCATGGTGCGCCAGGCCGGACAGGCCGGATGGCTCCAGGCGGCGGTTGTGGGCGTGCCCGCCAGCGAAACCAGCCCCCTGGTGGGCGATCTGGACCCTGAAGCCATCCACCCGCTCTTTTTTGCCGATGACTCTCGCCAAAAGGCCGATTTGGACTTTCCCGTGCCCGGCATGAGCGACGTCATGCCCTACCCGAGCACCGTTTGGTCGACCATGAACGCCGACCAGTTGGCCCAATACGTGTCAGCCTGGCGCCGGCACCTGGGCCGGGTGCTGGCCGATTTTACCCCGGATGTGATCCATGCTCACCACATCTGGCTGGTTTCTTCGCTGTTGAAAGACCTGGCGCCCGACATCCCGGTCATCGCCACCTGCCATAGCACGGGCCTGCGACAAATGGAACTGGTGCCCCATCTGGCGGATGAAGTGCGCCGGGGCTGCGCGCGCCTGGACCATTTCTGTGTTTTGCGCGACGACCACGGCGACATGCTGGGCGAGATGCTGCAGGTGCCCGATGATCGGGTCACCGTGGTGGGCGCCGGCTACCGGCCGGATCTTTTTCAGGACGACCCTTCAATTGAAGCCCGGCCACAGGATTTGCTGTACATCGGCAAATATAGTCACGCCAAGGGTTTGCCTTGGCTTTTGGAGGCCTTTGCCGGATTGCTCGACACCGACCCCAACCTGCGCCTGCACATCGCCGGCAGCGGCGCGGGACCGGAAGCCGAAGCCCTGCACCAGCGCATGCTGGCCATGGCGCCGGAGGTTGTCCTGCACGGGCAA
>DAOVTU010000452.1 GCA_030632925.1 Candidatus Krumholzibacteriia bacterium
GCGGGAATGAAGGCCGATTTGAACGCCGGCGCCCTTGATGGTGTCGAGTTGGCGGCCCGCTTTCTGGAGGTTGCCGGGGAATCCTGCCAAGTCTTATTGCCGGGGCCCAAACGCCGGTTGAGCGAACCGCGGGCGGCCTTGGAATCTGCTGGTTATACTGTGCAGGAGTTGCCGTTATACGAAACGCTGCCAGTCGAAGCCGCCACCATTGATGCGGCTGATTTGCAAGCCGACGACGTGATCTTTTTCTGCAGTCCTTCGGCGGTGCGGGCTTTTGCCGCCGCCAGGGACGACAAGCCGCGGTGTGTGGCCATTGGCCGGACCACCGCTGACGCCTGCCGGAACGCTGGGTTCACCCCCGCCGTCGCCGACACCCCCGATTTGGATGCCATGGTCCGGGCCGCTGGAATATCCGGCCTGCCCGAGCCGACAACTCAACCTGTGAAACCGGAGATGGAATCATGAATTTGCATGAACGCCCCCGCCGCATGCGCGCCACGCCCGTCCTGCGAGAGATGGTTGCCGAGACCAACGTCGAGGCCCGTCACCTGATCACCCCCCACTTTGTCGTGGGCGGCAGCGGCGTGCAGCACGAGATCGGCAGCATGCCCGGCGTGAACCACGTGTCGGTCGACAAGCTGGTCGAAGAAGTCGGGCGCGACCTCGAACTGGGTCTCAAATCGCACCTGCTGTTCGGTGTGCCCGAGAATGACGAGAAAGACGAACGCGGCAACGCGGCCCTGGAAGAAAAAGGCGCCGTGCCCGAGGCCCTGCGTCAGCTGAAGAAACAATTCGGGGAAGACATCATCACCGTCACTGACGTCTGCCTCTGCGCCTACACCAGCCACGGCCACTGCGGTTTCCTCGAAGACGGCAAGGTCATCAACGACCCCAGCGTGGAACAACTGGCCCGCATGGCCTTGGTGCACGCCGAAGCCGGTTGCGACATCGTCAGCCCCAGCGACATGATGGACGGCCGCGTGGGTGCCATCCGCGAAAAGCTGGACGACAACGGGTTCACGAACACGAGCATCCTGGCCTACAGCGCCAAGTATTCGAGCGCCTACTATGGGCCCTTCCGCGATGCCTGCGACAGTGCGCCCCAGGGCGACCGCAAGAGTTACCAGATGGATGTGCGCAACAGCCGCGAGGCCGTGCTCGAGACCATCCTCGACATCGCCGAAGGTGCCGACATGGTCATGGTCAAACCGGCCCTCGCCTACCTCGACATCATCGTCAAGGTGCGCGAGCAGGCGCTGTGCCCGGTGGTCTGCTACAACGTTTCTGGTGAGTACTCGCTGGTGAAAAACGCGGCAGCGGCCGGCCTGGTCGATGAAGCGGCCATCGTGCGCGAAAACCTGCTGGCCATGCGCCGGGCGGGCAGCGACCTGGTCATCACTTACCATGGGCGCGATGCGCTGTCGAAGGGTTGGATCTAGCCATGAGCAACGCGAGTTGGTGGGAACGTGCAGTTAAGGTGTTGCCCGGTGGCGTGAATTCGCCGGTGCGGGCGTTCAAATCGGTGCCCGGTGATCCCCTGTTTTTCAAGCGTGCGTCCGGATGCCGTTTTGTTGATGAAGACGGCAAGGAATACATCGACTGGTGCCTGAGCTGGGGCCCGATGATCCTGGGCCACGCCGACATCGACGTGCAGGAAGCCGCCATCGAGGCCATGAGCGAAGGCGCCAGCTTTGGCGCGCCAAGTCGTCGTGAAGTGATGTTGGCCGAGGCCTTCCTGGGCCGGATGCCCCACTTTGAGCAAGTGCGTTTTGTGAGTTCGGGTACTGAAGCGGTGATGAGCGCCCTGCGCCTCGCCCGTGGCGTGACCGGCCGCGATGTCATCGTCAAGTTCGTGGGCTGCTACCACGGCCACACCGACAGCATGCTGGTCGAGGCCGGCAGTGGTTTGGCCACTTTCGGCACCCCCAGCAGCGGCGGCGTGCCGGCCGGATTCACCGATAGTACTGCAGTGTTGCCCTTGGACGATGTGCCGGCTTTGGAAACCTTCTTCGCCGAGCACGGCGACAAGGTGGCGGCAGTTATCGTCGAGCCTTTTCCCGCCAACGCCGGCTTGCTGATCCAGACGCCCGAGTTCATCCAGGCCTGTCGTGACCTGACCACCAAACATGGTGCGCTGTTGATTTTCGACGAAGTGATCACCGGCTTCCGCGTGGGCCGTTCGGGCGCTGCACCCGTGTTGGGCGTCATGCCGGACATGGGCACCTATGGCAAGATCATGGGCGGCGGTTTCCCCGTGGGCGCCTACGCCGCGAGCCAGGAAATCATGGACCAGATCAGCCCCAACGGTCCGGTCTATCAGGCCGGCACCTTGAGCGGAAACCCGGTGGCCATGGCCGCGGGGCTGGCCACGTTGAACAAGACTGGCGCGCCCGGTTTCTACGAAGAACTCGAGCGCAAGGGTGCCAAACTGCAGGCCGGCCTGGAGAAAGCGGCCGCCGACAACGGCACCACCGCCACGGTGGTGCGGCAGGGATCACTCATCTGGACCGTATTCCAGGACGAGGCCCCGCGCAGTTTTGCGGCCATTGATGGTTCGAAAATGGAAATCTACGGCCGCCTGCATCGCGGCCTGATCGAAAGAGGCGTGTACCTGGCCCCTTCAGGTTGGGAAGTGGGTTTTGTGAGCGCCGCCCACACCGACGATGACATCGACACCACTGTGGCCGCCGTGGCCGACACTTTCAAATCCTGGAGCTGACCGACATGTCTAACGTCAAAGACAGCATTTTCCTGAAGAACCTGCGCGGCGAGCCCACCGACCGCACGCCTATCTGGATCATGCGCCAGGCCGGGCGTTACCTGCCCGAGTACATGGCCGTGCGCGAGAAGCTCAGCTTCAACGAATTGTGCCGCACGCCCGAGGCCGCCTGCGAAGTGACCATGCAGCCCATCCGGCGTTTTGGGTTCGACGCGGCGATCATGTTCAGCGACATCCTGACTCCGCTGGAGCCCATGGGCGCGCCGTTTGATTTCAGCAAGGGTGGCCCCAAGTTGGAGCGGCCGTTGCGCAGTGAAAAAGACATCCGGGCCCTGCACACTTATGATGCCGAAGAGGGCACCGATTTTGTGGCAGCGGCCATCAAACTGATGAAGCGCGAACTGGGTGACAAGACGCCGCTGATTGGCTTTGCCGGCTCGCCCTTTACCCTGGCTTCGTACCTGATCGAAGGTGGCGGCTCGAAGGACTATATCAACCTGAAGACCATGTTGTACACGCGTCCGGAATTGCTGCAGGAGCTGCTCGACAAATTGGGCGACCAGACTTTGGCCTACCTGAAAATGCAGGTCGCAGCGGGCGTGGACGCGGTTCAGGTCTTTGACACCTGGGGCGGCATCCTGCATCCGGCCGATTATGTGAAGCACGTGCTGCCGGTGGTGCGCAAGATCATGGACGGATTGAAGGACACGGGCGTGCCTCGCATTTATTTCCTGAAGGGCAGCGCGCCCTATAACCACCTGATCAAGGATCTGGACGTCGAGGCCTTCGGGGTCGACTGGACCCAGGACTTGACCATGGCCATCGACCAGATGGGCGGCAAAGCGGTGCAGGGCAACCTGGACCCGCTGTGCCTGTTCGGCAGTGAAGAAGAGATCCGGCGCCGGGCGCTGGAAGTTTGTGAGAAGGGCGCGAAGGCCTCGGGCCACGTGTTCAACCTGGGTCATGGGATTTTGCCCAAGGCCCCCATTTCTGCGGTCGAAACC
>DAOVTU010000488.1 GCA_030632925.1 Candidatus Krumholzibacteriia bacterium
AAATAGCTCAACAAAGTGCCCCCGGGGGCACTTTTGAAACATAACCTATTGATAACATGCAAGTTAAAAATCAGGGGCCGCGTATTTTGTACGCGGCCCCTTCGGCTCCTCCTGGTAAATTATCACCTAGTTGGAAATTGCCATGGCCCCACCAGCAATGACTTTCGTGCGCAGGTCCGTCAGTGCCTCCGCCGCCTCGTCCGCCGCTTCGTTCGCGGGGAAGTCGGTGTGGGCGTAGCGATCCATCACGCGCAGCTCCAGATTGTGGCTGTAACCGGCCGCGGCGACCTTGGCCGCGTAGAGACCCTCATGGAACAGGGGCACAACGGGATCATGCTGGTTGTGCACGGCAATCATGGGGATCGTCAGCTCGCCACTGGGCTCGTAGTAACGGTCGAACAACTCGTCGGTCGGGATCGAACGGTCGTAACGCTGCACGTACGCGTTGATCATCGCCAGCACATCGGGCGGCAACAGCCCGGGGCCAGCCGCTTCGTACACCGTATCGAAGTTGTCGACCGGGCACGCTCCATTCGTGCGCTCGAGTGCATCGTGGAAACCGCGGAAATTGAATGCCAGCGCGGTCACCAGTGATGTCACGAGCTCCTGGCCATCACGGCCCGGCAGCGGCGTCTGCTTGATCCGGCTGATGATACCCAGGCCGGTCTGATCCGCCGTAACCGCTGCAATAACAGGCATGATCACATCAGCGTAGATGTCAAATTCCTCGGGTACGTCGATCACTGTTCCGTCCAGGACCCCAGGGTAAAAGAGGTCAAACAGAACCCGAACATGAGCCAAATAATCCAGCTCGGCCTTGGTGCCGCCGACCATTCCGTTCAGCGTCACGATGCCGTCGTAATCACGGGCATGGGTCTCGGTGAGTTCGATGCCGATCAATCCGCCCAGGCTGTTGCCCATGAGCCAGGTGTAACTCGGCTTGGCCTTCACCGACGAAACAAACAGGTACTGGAGCTGCCGGGTGGCCCAGGCGCCGTCCTTGACCGCCAGGCCGTTCTCCCGGTAACTGCAGTAGGCCCATGCAAAGCCCATCCCCACGATCCGATCGCGGATCTCAGGAGCGTTATCCTTCTCGGGCAGGACCAGCGGCTCACCGGCATCTACGAAACCATGGGCATAAATTACAAGTTCTCCGTTCCAGTCATCGGGCACCACGATGGCGTACAGGTTTTCGCCGCCGATGACACCCTCATAGGTTGTGACCCCGTCGTCCTGGACGACGCTGATCTGCTTGGTTTGGACATCTCCGCCGAATGTGGTCTCTGCCGGCCCGGTGATGTCTTCGGAACATCCCCCGAGCGCGAAGAGAGAAATTGTGAAGATGATCGGCAACAGGTTTCGCAAGTCAGTTCTCATGGTATTGGCTCCTTGTCTTTGGCCACGAGGCCGGTCTGTCGGGCGAGGACTGGGTTGCGAGGCTCGATCCCCGTGGTTTTGCTTATCCAAGGAATGGGCCGGTTTTTGCGGGGGTGGGAAGATGTTGGGTAAGTTGGGTTATTGTTTGGGGTTGTTTTTTGGACCAAACCCCCACGAGGAGGGGATCACGGTCGTTGATTGTATAAGCGCGAGCACACGGCTGTAGCGAGGCGGCACGAACCACCCCTCGGATGATGCGACCTGCGTGGACAGTATGTTCAACGAGATGGGAGACCGGGTACGCCTGGACGGGAACGGCCAGGCTGTTGTCACAGTGGAATTCGTCTGCCTCACGTGCCACACCCCCGCACTGGCCGGCGGTGGGATCCACCCCCAAAGCGAATAGGGGCACATAATCGGGTTCAATGCATACCCCCTATGATTATGGTGCTCGTTTGTGTCATGCTCGACCAATTGTAACCGCAACGGAGGCCGGGCTTTCGGTTGCCGCCGGGACTTGCCTGCCTTTCCAATCTCCATAACCAAAAAAACCAGGCACTGTATGGGACCGTCAGGTCCAAAAATCAGTCCGCCGCCGGTTGAGGTGCAACTTTTGCCGACCTACGCCGGTGTTCTCTTTTGTCGGGGAGGGATTTACCAATTCGGAATGGGCTCACCTGTAGGGAAGGGACAATACATCATGGCTACCAGGATAATTCTCAGCCTGCTTCTTTTTGCCGTGGTCGTGGCCGCTGTGCCCGCTTTGGCCGTTGATCGTGTGGTCAACGCCGAGGGCACCGGTGAATATGCGACCATCGACGATGCGGTGGGGGCCTGCAACCATGGGGATCAGGTATTGCTGATGCCCGGCACCTATACCGGTGTCGGCAACCACGACATCCAGGTCGAGGCCGATATTACAATCAAGCCCCATGAATTCATGTCGGAGGTCATCATCGATTGCCAGGGTTCCGACCTCGACAACCGACGGGCCTTTAACGTGGTTGACGGGAGTCCGACTTTTCGCAATCTGACCATCAAGGGCGGCTATGAGATCAATGGTGGCGCAATCGCCGTTATGACTTACACAACGACGATCATAGGTTGCCGTTTCATCGACAATCAGGCCGAACGTGGCGGCGCGATCTACGCCGACCGGGCCGATGCCTTGAACCTGGAAATTTGCCTGTTCTCAAAAAACCATGCTTCCATCGAGGGCGGCGGTGTCTATGCCACCGGGAATTTTCCGGTGTCCGTGGACCGGGCCACCTTCTATCGAAACTTTGCGAACGCCGGCAGCGGCTTGTTCCTGACCAACCAAACGACTCTGGACATCTCCGAGTCGCTCATCCTTCTGGGGAGTGGTGGGGCCGCCGTCGGTGACTACTACGGTGGTGCGCAAACCGCCGTGGAATGCGATATCTGGGGCAACGTGGCCGGCGACTGGATGTGGAAACTGGCGCCCCAACTTGGTGTCAACGGCAACATCCATGCCGATCCTCTTCTTTGCGACCCGGACGCTGATGTTCCCAACTTCCAGCTGTCCGCGAATTCCCCGGCCTATACCTTCCTGAACGCCATGATGGGCAGCGACGGCATCGATTTCGATTGGGACGTTCCTGTCTACGGTGTGAGGGCTGACGGCAGCGGCATGTTCCCCACCATCCAGGCCGCGCTCGATACGGTGCCCGTGCCGGGGGAAGTCGTGCTGGCGGCGGGCCGGTACGACGGGGTCGGCAACACCGGTCTGACCTTCCTCGGCAAGGATGTGACCATGCGTTCGCGCGATCTGGACGCCGAGACGACCATCATCTCAGGCTCCGGACAGCCCGGTCGTATCATTTGGTTGCGCGATGGTGAAACAACGGCGGCCACCATCAGCCATTTGACGATTGAACAGGGCAACGCGGACTTATCAAGCGATTACCCGGGCTACGGCGGCGGCATCCTGTTGACCGGCGCCGGAGCCACGGTGCGAGGGTGCGTAATCCAATTCAACCAGGGAGCACACGCCGCCGGCATCAGTCTCAACAACGAGATCAACGATCTTGTGATCGAGGACTGTGAGATTGCGCGCAACGGCG
>DAOVTU010000441.1 GCA_030632925.1 Candidatus Krumholzibacteriia bacterium
GGACTGACCACCAGCCTGGGCCACTGCATCGGCATGTGCGGTCCCCTGATCAGCACCTTCAGCCTGGCCCAGGGCAAAACCGACAACCGCATCGAGTCCCTGCTGCCCGCGATGCTGGTCTACCACCTGGGACGGATCAACTCCTACGCCATGATTGGCCTGATCTTCGGCCTGCTGGCTACCGCAGCCCGCGCCGGTGGGCCTTCGTCCAACATCCGGGCCTGGCTCTTCCTGGTTTCCGGTTTGATGATGTTCCTGATGGGCATGGGCCTGCGCGGTTGGCTCCCCACCACTCGCTTGGTCGAAAGCAGCCGTTTCGGACGGTTCACCGCCGAAAAGTTCATGGGCCTGGTGGGCACCCGCAGCATGTCCGGGCGCTATATGCTCGGTGTGGCCAACGGTTTTCTGCCCTGTGGACCGGTTTACGCCATGGCCGCCGCAGCACTGGCTAGCCCCACGCCTCTGCACGGTGCAGGCACCATGGCCATGTTTGGCTTGGGCACCATCCCGGTTTTGGTGGCTGTGGGCCTCGGCGCCGGACGTCTGGCCCCCTCACTGCAACGCAAATTCAACCTCGTGGCCGCAATTCTGGTAATGATTGTGGGACTTGAGTTTCTATTCCGCGCCGGCAAGCTCTTCGGTCTCCTTAGCGAAATAAAGTGGGGATTTTTACCCATTATTTGACCGTGTTTTTTACATTTTCTGCTATTTTTTACCTTTTATGCTTTATCCCGCTCCTTGATCTATGGTACTATGAATGCCATTGGAGGGGCGTGTACATCTGTTTCCAGTTAACCTGAATCGGATGCTGCCCATAATGCAAGAGGGTCCCTATGTCGAATCGCCAAAGTCTTCCCGCCGGTTTGCACACCGCTGATTATTTCCAAAAAACCAAAGTTCTGCGCAGTGCTGGTCGCAGCGCTCGCCGCGCGGCCTGGTCGCCCCGCGTCTGGGTGCTGCTCTTTATGGCTGCCCTGGTGCTGATCCTGGTGATGATGGGTCCGCTGAACGCCCGGGCCGCCCAGCAGTATCACTACAGCGTGACGGCCGAAGCCGGCGCCACCGCCCGGGTGGACATGCCGGTCGATGCTCCTTTGGATCTGACTTCGTACCTTTTTGGGCTGGCCGGGACCCTGGACCCGGCCACCCTGCAGGTCGTTGAGGTGGACACCGCCGGCATAGTGCTGAACTCCAGTGTGCAGTTCCAGTTTGACGCCGCCGCCGATTTTGACGCCGCGACCAACATCGTGGGCAACCTGGTTTTTGTCATGAACGATACGACCCCAGCGATGAGCACCCGCCACTACCGGGTGCTCTTCGATGTGGTTGGCTCGTGTGGCGATTGCCCGGCGGCTCCTGCGGTGCCGGTCCCCACGACCGTCGACAGCCTCATGTACGAAAACCAGATGACCTACCTCGTGAGCACCCCCCGCGCCGACTACTACTACCACAAAGATGGCGCCGGCCTGGCCAGCATCATCGACAACGACGGCCAGGATTGGATCGGTTTTCACGACATTGGCGGCAGCAACACGGCGGGCGAATACCGGGGCATTCCCAACCTTGTTTTTACGCTGAATGATGCCGACGCCAGCTTTTTTCATCCCGGTTTCGACAACGCCACCAGCCATCTGGTCAGCCAGGGGCCGCTGAAGGTGGCCGTGCGTTCGGTCACCAACGACGGGGCCAACGAATGGATTTTACTGTGGGAGTTTTACCAGAGCTTTGCCCGCCTGACCGTTGAACAGACCGGCACCAGCAACGGCGGCGACTATTGGTTCCTGTACGAAGGCACCCCCGGCGGCAGCCTGGACATGGGCGACGTGGTCGTGCGCTCAGACGGCACCATCACCAGCGCCATGGACAACGGTGACCAATGGGAAATGGCTTTGGCCGATCCCCAATGGCTGTACTTTCACGACACGGCCGCTGCCCGGTACCTGTACGTGAGTGATGATATGGGCGACAACGATCTGGACTCCTACCGCAGTCAGGGCCAGACCAGCAGCTCCACCCCCGAGATGTGCGTCTTTGGCCTGGGCCGCGTGATGAATACGACGGCCAACTCGCTGGTGCCGCGCATGTCCGGCAGCGGGCGCACGTTCACCATCGGGCTGGGCGAGGACAATACGACGGCGGCGGCCGAAATCACCGGTGCCTACCTGCCCCTGAATGTGGCGGTGGGCGACCCGGTCAGTGATGTCAGCGCCGTGGGTGACGAATTGCCGCGGGGATTGGCGCTTAGCCAGAACTATCCCAACCCGTTCAATCCGGCGACGACCATCAGTTTTTCCCTGGCCAACCGCGGCGCCGTCAACCTGTCGGTTTACGATGCGGCGGGACGCCTGGTGCGCACCTTGATTGCGGAAAACCTGGCCTCCGGGCCCCATGCGGTTTTGTGGGATGGGCAGGATGAGAGCGGGCGAATGGCGGCCTCGGGGATCTACCTCTATCGCCTGGCCACGCCGGATCACGTGTTGCGCGGGAAAATGACGCTGGTGGAATAGCGCCGCAACGGCACGTTTGCAATTTCAAGGTCCTGAGCTTCGGCTCGGGGCCTTTTTCTGATTCCTGAGGCGCGCGGAGTCCAAAGCGTGGTAGTCTGTCGGCGCCGGGCCATCGTCAGGCCCGATCCACCGCCAAAGGAGACCTCCCTTGTTGAATTTCCGCCTCCCCACGCCTTCGATTATGCTGGTCCTGCTCATCGCATTTCTTTTCAGCTCCGTGGCCCTGGCCGACGAGGAAGAATCGCCCCTCAACGCCGGCCTGTTGTCGGGCCTGAAATTGCGCAGCATCGGGCCAGCCCTGATGTCCGGCCGCATTGCCGACATCGCCGTGGACCCCACCAATCAAGGCACCTGGTACGTGGCCGCCGGCAGCGGCGGGGTGTGGAAGACCGTCAACAGCGGCACCACCTGGCAGGACATCTTCACTGACCAGACCAGCTATTCGGTCGGTTGCCTGACCATCGACCCGCGCCATCCGGACACCATCTGGGTCGGCAGCGGCGAAAACGTGAGTGGGCGGCACGTGGGCTACGGCGACGGCGTGTACCGCAGCCGCGACGGTGGGCAGACCTGGGAAAACATGGGACTGACCGAGACCGAACACATCGGGCGCATTGTCTTGCATCCGGAAGATCCGAATGTGGTTTACGTGGCGGCCCAGGGACCCTTGTGGTCCGGCGGCGGCGAGCGCGGATTGTTCATGACCGTTGACGGCGGCGTGACCTGGGAAAAAGTGCTCGGCGGCGGCGAGTTCACCGGCGTCAATGAAGTGGTGATGGATCCGTTCGATGCCAACACCTTGTACGCCAGCACCTGGCAACGCTTCCGCGATGTGGCGGTGCTGATGGACGGCGGGCCCGAGTCGGGCATTCACAAATCGACCGATGGCGGGCGCACGTGGCGCCAGTTGAAGACCGGATTGCCCGGGGAAGACATGGGCAAGATCGGCCTGGCTTTATCGCCCCAGAAGGCCGGCGTGATGTACGCAGCCATCGAACTGGGCGCGCGCACGGGCGGCTTTTGGCGCTCGACTGACGGCGGCGAAAGCTGGGAAAAGCGCAGTGACAAGATTGCCGGCGGCACCGGCCCGCACTATTACACCGAGATATTTGCCAGCCCCCACGCTTTTGATTTGGTCTTCTATATGGAAGTGCGCATGTCGTACACCGACGACGGCGGCAAGACCTTTCAGTTGGTCGGCGAAGAACACAAGCACGTGGACAACCACGCCCTGGCCTTCAGCGCCACCGATCCGGATTACCTGTTGGCCGGTTGCGACGGCGGCA
>DAOVTU010000100.1 GCA_030632925.1 Candidatus Krumholzibacteriia bacterium
CGGCATGGCCAGGCGGTCGACAGGTTCCTGCATCTCCTGATAGGCCAGATAGCAGCCCTTGTACTTTTGACCGACCGCTTGGCGGACCGCCGGATTGTAGTCGGCCGGCCCACCCTGTGGATAGCAGAACCAGTCCACGTCATGTTCGAGTGCGGCGGCCAGTTGGTCCTGGGATTCGTGGATCTCCCGGGTTGCGTCATTCAGGGAGACTCGGGTCAGGATGGGATGCGTGAGGGTGTGGGCACCGAAGAGCATGCCTTGGGTGGCCATTTCGCGGATTTCGTCCCAGGACGACGCGGCGTAGGCCGGCGGTGGAGTGGCTGGCAAGGAGGTGTTCAGCCCGGCGGCGATATCCGCCAGCAGGGTCTCTTTTTCGGCGCCGTCGATAAAGCGGCACCGGTCGGCCAGGGTGTTCCAGGCTTCAGACTTCAATGGATCTGAAGTGAGATCGAGAGTCGCCTTTTTGCCCAACAGGGTCAAATCCCAGGGCCTGGATTCGGCATTGTCGATCAGCCACGCCAACTTGTCCCACCAAAACCAGTGGTTGCCGGAGACGAAACCGGTGGTCACAAAGAGCATGGCTGGAATGCGGTTTGCCTGAAATACCGAGGCCGCAAACTGATAACAGTCACGATAGCCGTCATCGATGGTGACGACGACGGGGCATTGGCCAAAATCCTGACCATCCAATGCCGCCAGGTGGTTGTCGGGTGTGATGACAGCATGGTGCTGGCAGACCAGAGACATCTGGGCCTGCAGCATGTCCTGATTGATGTGCCGTGCAGATGGGTCTCCACCGGCGACAAACCGGTGGTACATGAATGCCCGCACGTGCCGCCTGGTGAGCAGGCGACAGAATCCCTCGAAGAAGGGGAAATTTAGCAGAAATTCACGGAGCGTTTTCTTCATGGGGATTGTCGATCTGCCCGCTGGTTCCCAAAGAGGTGAGCCAGGTGCCCGACCGCCGCTGACGACAACGGGCCTATCTGCCTGGAGGACCTCTGAACCTGGCGCGACATTTTGTTCCTTTCACATGGCCAATGGTCACTGCAATTTATCGGAAATTGATTTACTATGGGAGCACAAAATCAACCAAATCACCAATTTGGCAAGTTGTAGCCTAATGTTCGGTGTCTCGGCAACCTTTGAAAATGCCACGCTTTAGAGAGGATCGACCGGATTGCCCCGCTTTAAACCCACAAAAATTCTTTTTTGTATTGATGCCCTGGCCCGCGGGGGAACCGAACTGCAGCTGTTGGGCTTGCTGAAGCGCCTGGACAGGACCCGCTTCACGCCGGTCCTGTGCACCATCCGTCCGGCGACCTGGGAGTTCGAACTGGAGGACTGCGAACACCTGCAGCTGCACGTGCCCCGTCTGGTGAGCCCGGCCGGTTTCCTGGCGGTGTGGCGCATGGCCCGCTGGCTGCGGCGCAATGAGGTCGAAATCGTGCACACGTTCTTCCAGGACGCATCGGTCTTCTGCGGCACCGCGGCCTGGTTGGCCCGCACTCCCTGCCGTGTGGCGGGTTTCCGCGATATGGGGTTCTGGTCGGGAGCGGCCGAAGCCCGCCTGACCAAGGCGGTTTATGGCCTGATGACCGGCTTTCTGGCCAACGCCGAGGCCGTGAAGAATCATTTTGTGGCCCATTTTGGCGTGGCGGCGGACAAGGTTGTCGTTGTGCCCAATGGGATCGATACCGAGGTAATCCCCTGGACCGAGCAAGCCGGCCCGACTTTGAACGTGGGCATCGTTGGCAACCTGAACCGCCGGGTCAAAAGGACAGACCTGTTCATCGAAGCTGCGGCCAGGGTGGCGGCGAATCACCCGGATGTCTGTTGGCACATTATCGGCGAAGGGCACCTGCATCAGGAATTGGCGGACTTGGCAAACACGCGTGGCCTGAAAGAAAACATCGTTTTTGCGGGCAGCATTGCCGATGTGCCCGCCTATCTGGCACAGTTGCAGGTGGCGGTCCTGTGTTCGGACTCTGAGGGCTTCAGCAACGCCCTGCTGGAATACATGCTGGCCGGATGTGCTGTAGTGGCCACCGATGTTGGTGGCAATCCGGAGGCCGTCCAGAACGAGAAAACAGGGTTGCTGGTGCCGCCGGACAATGCCGAGGCGCTGGCTGCGGCCATGGAGCGGTTGGTGGCTGATGTGGCCCTGAGAAAATCAATGGCTCACGCCGCGCGCTCTTTTGTCGAAGAGCAGTTCGAGTGGTCGGTCTGTGTCGCGGCCCACGAAGAATATTACGGCAAATGCCGGTGAATCACCGCCGGGAAAGGTCCAGTTGATGCGCATACCCGATGGAATGGTCGCCGCGGTTTTTGAGCCGGTCTGGGACCGCTATGAAAACAGTGTTCGCCTGGCGAGCCTGCGTTCGTTGCGCCAGGCACAGTGGCAGTCGCTGGATGACTACGAAAAACATCAGTGTGCCGAGTTGAAAAAAATCATCCGCCATGCGGTGGACACGTGCCCGTTTTATCGCGACCGGTTCACAGCCGCCGGGGTGGATGTTGAGCAAGTGAACTCGATTGCGGATTTGGCGGCACTGCCGATTCTGACCAAGAATGATGTGCGCCAGCACCAGGCGGATCTGCTGTCGTCCAGCTATGCGAAAGACCAGTTGGTGCCGGCCAAGACAGGCGGTTCAACCGGCGTCTCCCTTCAGATATTCTGTGACCGGCGGGGGGTTGAAATGCGGCAGGGCGCGGCGCTGCGTTCGGACGAATGGTCCGGCTGGAAACTCGGCCAGCCCATGGCCGCGGTGTGGGGCAATCCGCCCCAGGCGGTGACCCTGAAAAATCGACTGCGCCGCTGGCTCAAGGACCGGATCATCTACCTCGATACCATGCGCATCGACGATGCGGCCATCGATAAGTTCGTGGCCGAATGGCGCCAGATGCGACCTGGGTTGTTGTACGGCCACGCCCACAGCCTGTTTATCCTATGCGAGGCCTTGGAGGCCCGAAACCTCACTTTGCGCCCGACCGGCATCGTGGCTACGAGCATGATGCTCATCGAGTCGGAGCGCCGCCTGATCCAAAAAGTATGCGGTATTCCGGTCACCAACCGCTACGGCTGTGAAGAGGTGAGCCTGATTGCCTGCGAGTGTGAAGAGCACCACGGCATGCACCTGAATGCGGACCACAATATTGTCGAATTTCTGCGGGACGATGGCACTCCCTGCGCCCCGGGTGAAGACGGCCGCATCGTGGTCACGGAACTGATCAACTACGGGATGCCTATGATCCGCTATGAAGTGGGCGACCGCGGCGTACCTGGTGATCGCGCCTGCCCGTGTGGTCGCGGGTTGCCGATCATGGAACACATCACCGGACGGGTGGCCGATTTTCTGGTGGCTGTTGATGGGCACAAGGTGGCCGGCATCTCGATCATCGAAAATACTTTGACGAAACTGCCCGGTATTCAGCAGATGCAGGTGGTCCAGGAAGAAGCCCTGCAGTTGCAGGTAAATCTGGTGCCGGGGCCCACTTATGGCCCTGAAACCGAAGGGCAGTTGGTTGCTTCGTTGCAGGATTACCTGGGGGCTGAAGTTGCCGTTGATGTGGTGCAGGTCGATCGCATCGCCCAGGAGGAATCGGGCAAGTACCGGTTTACGATCTGCCGGATCTAGCTGGCTGGTTCAGCTGAGAGAGAATTTCCGCGAGCGCCGCATTTTGGCGATGCAGATCATAGTTGGTGTGCACCGTGCCGTGGGCGGCGTTGACCAGATCCTGCCAGCGCTGCTGGTCCCGGTGCACGGAAGCCAAACAGGAGGCCAGTCCCTCGTCGTCACGTTCAGCAGCCAACAGCCCATTCTTCTCATGATGGACAATCTCCGGAATACCGCTGTGCCGGGAGGCTACGACAAGCAGTCCTGTGGCCATGGCTTCCATGATGACCACTGGAATACCTTCCATGCCACCCCGAGCGTCCGTCACACTGGGCACCAGTAGAATATTGTTTTCCGTCATCAAGGTGGCGATCTCGGCATGGGCACGGGCGCCCAGGAAATTTACGTTTTGACTGATACCAAGTTTGCCTGCGAGGGCTTCCAATTCTGAGCGCAAAGGTCCATCGCCTACAATGTTGTAGACAGTATCAATGCCTTGTCCGTTCAGTCGGGCGACGGCCTTGATGCCGTATTCGATTCCCTTTTTCTCAACGAGGCGCGCGACCGATAGCAGTTGCAACGGTTGTCCCGGTTCGGCTGTGCGCATGGCGTGGGCAAAAGTTTGCAGGTCGGTGCCCAGTCGCTGGACCTGCGTGCGTTCTTCAGGACAGCCCAGTTCCAGCAGTCGGTTGTACCAGCGATCGCTGATGGGCAAAAACATGTCTCCGCGGGCGAACAGATTATTGTAGTAGGTGTCCGGCACCTGCCCGAGACAGTTGGTGATGTCATAGCCATGGAAAATTGTCACCATTGGAGCCTTGATCAGTCCGATGTCGCGCATCGCCTGGAGCATGACACCAGCTGGCCCGAAGTGACATACGATGGCGTCGTAAGCCGGTTGACCCAGCAGGGCCGCCCCCTGCCTGAGGGGATACCGAAGACTCCAAAATTGCCGATTGACAAGGACTTGCAGGATGTTGAGCTTGGTGCGTGGATGCCACCAGGTGGGCTGTCGCCGTTGGGGCAGCCAGCTCAGTTCCGGGTCCAATTTTGTGCCCGGCGGCAGGTGGAGGTGTCCCATCGCCCCGGCCAATTCCTGCCGCAATCCCGGGTCGTTCAAGGATCCAGGATTTGTGGTGAAGACATCGACGTGGTGTCCCATCCGGCTCAGCCCAATGACCTGATCGGTAACAAAAGTCTCGGATATCTTGGGAAACCCCGGTGCTACAAACAGCAATCGCAGAGGGCGGGTTGAGTTCGTCATCGGCGCACCGCAATGACAAGATCTTCAAAGAGGCGCTTGTACCGCCGCCGATATTTTCCCCACCGCAGAAACTGCGCGAAGACACTCCACCGCTCGCCAAGCCCCAACGGAGCTCGCCAAATCACCTGGGAGTATTCCCACATCAGTCGCCACTCGGGAAAGGTCGTCTTGCCCTTGTGGCGGGTGGCAAACCATTCGTTGGCAGCATGCCGATCCCGGTAGGCATGCACTGACCGTTGATCATGCTCCCGGTGGTAATACATCCAGCCGGGCAACTCGATAATTTTGCCCTGCATGGCCATGTCCACCAGCAGCACCTGGTCCGAGGCGTCATAGCTGCCAATGAGGTCGGTGCGGCCCAGGACTTCACGCCGCATCAGGCCAAACACTGCCGGCGACCCGCGGTCATTGCTGAGAATGGCGTACATGCGTTCGCGGGCGGTGGCTCGGGCGTTGGGTTGCAGGTAGGGGCGCTTGCCGATGATTTCGTCGTTGTCGTTCACGCCCAGTTCCTGGCCGTAGACCAACTGAACTTCCGGGTCGGCATCCAGTTCGGTCACGCAATGTTCCAGCCACTCCGCTGCCAGGTAGTCATCGTGGGCCAGCCATTGGAAAAATTCTCCGTTGGCTTCGGCGACGGTATAATTGAAATTTGGCGCGGCGCCCAGGTTTTCAGGGTGACGAAAATACCGGATACGGGAATCCTGGGCCGCATAGGTGCGACAGAGTTTTTCGGTGCCATCGGTTGAGGCATTGTCCGAAATGATCATCTCCCAATCTGTAAATGATTGGTTGATAACGGATTCCACCGCCTTGGCCAGAAAATTTTCACCATTATAGACTGGAAGTCCAATACTCACACGCGCCACGTTGCGTCGACCTTTCGCAAGATGTTTGATTTAAATCACTTAGCAGAAATTTCCGAGTCCTCGGCCTGAGGCTCAGAATTTTTATCCCCGACACAACTTATCTTATCACAAGGGAATGGCCAGCCTCAAGGACAATCTGTGATCAAAATGCAATAATTACCGCTAATTAATCAAAACAACAATTGCAGGGTATTGGCTTTTCTGTTATTATCATGACCTGCTCAATTGGGGATTGAGACACAACATGCGCATCATGTGCACAGCAGGAGGACGGAATCCGACTCTGTGTATAGGTTATTATAGTGTCAGGAATGGTTTTTTTAATGAAGTCCAATTTCAGTTTTACGCTTCGGCTCATGGCGGTGTTGCTCGCCGTGGTGTTTGCCATGCCAGCCATGGCCCAGGTGTCTGACGATTTCAGTGCGGCAGATCTGGACACGGTCTTGTGGGCGCGTGTGGATCCGCTGGGCGACAGCAGCTTCAATCAGGGCAATGGTCGCTTGATCATTTCGGTGCCCGCCGGCACGAACCATGATTTGTGGACCACCGGGAACAATTCGGCCCGCATCGTTCAGCCCACGGCGAACACCGATTTCGAACTGGAAGCCAAATTTGAATCGACACCCTTGAGCCAGTATCAGATTCAGGGCCTGCTCATTGAGCAGGATGCGGCCAACTACATTCGGTTCGACTACTACCATGACAGCAATGGCCTGCGCATTTACGCAGCGGGGTTCGTCAACGATGTGCCCACCAATTTTGGTTCGAGCAGCCTGCCCACCAGTGATTTTCTGTACCTGCGATTGAAACGCACCGGAGATGCCTGGGAAGCCCAGTACTCTTTCGATGGCACCAACTGGACCCTGATATTTCTTTTCAACCACACTATGGCTGTCACCAACACCGGTGTATTTGCCGGTAATGTGGGCTCGCCTGCCCCGGCTTTTGACGCCGTGGTGGACTATTTCTTCAATACCGCCAGTCCCATCGTGCCCGAAGACGGTGGCGTGGTGGACGTGACGCCGCCGGTCATTTCCGGCACCGTGATCACGCCTGCGGTGACTTCGGCCCAAATCACTTTTGCCACCGATGAGCCCGCTCTCGGACGGGTGGCCTACGGCCTGACGAACCTGCTGGAGCTCGGCACCATCAGTGGGGCCGGATTCCAGATCAATCATACGATCGACCTGCTGAGCCTGGCGCCTGCCACCACCTATTTTGTTCAGGTAGAGGCTGAAGATGGCAGCACCAACCTGTCCCAGGAAGCCATCACCCAATTTACGACCCTGGCTGTGCCCAACGAATTGCCCTCTGTGGCGCTGACGGCCCCGTTGGCCGGCACCGCATTCACTGATGGCGATGCCATTTTCATGGCCGCCACTGCCACGGACAACGACGGCACCGTCGATCTGGTTGAGTTCCTGTCCGATGGCGCCGTGGTGGGCACGGCCCTGTTGGCGCCCTTTGAGTTCACTTGGACAACCGCGCCGGTGGGCAACCACGACCTGACGGCCCGGGCCACGGACAACAGCGGCGGCATCACGATTTCGGCGCCAGTGGCCATTACGGTCAACCCGCCTTTGGGGTCGCCGGTCGCCGTGTCTGACGATTTCAGTGCTGGCACCTTCAACAATACGCTTTGGACGGTCGTTGACCCTGTGGGAGACAGCAGTGTCAGCCAGGCCAATGGCGTGTTGACCATCTCGGTTCCCGGTGGCGTGGAACACGACCTTTGGACCGGCGCCAACAACGCCGCGCGAGTTATGCAACCTGTGATGGATGTGGACTTGCAACTCGAGGCGAAATTCGAAACCAGTCCGCTGTTGGCTTCCCAGATGCAGGGCATCCTGGTGGAGCAGGACGCCGGCAACTATCTGCGCTTCGACTATTTCCACGACGGATCAAACCTGCGGGTTTTTGCTGCGGAGTTCACGAACGATTCACCCACGATCCGGGCCAATGTGGCTATTCCCGGCGGCACCCTGTTGTGGCTGCGCCTGACCCGCACTGGTGACCAGTGGCTGGGCGAATACAGCTCCGATGGCTTGAACTGGAACCAGGCCTTCAGTTACACCCGAGCCCTGGTCATGGGCAGTGTGGGTGTGTACGCCGGCAACGCTGGTAGCCCGGCGCCGGCCTTTGATGCGGTCGTCGACTACTTCTTCGATACCAACGGGCCCATTGTGCCCGAGGATGGCGGCGTGGTGGATGTCTGGCCGCCGGTGATCTCTGCGGTCAATGCGATCCCAGGCGTGACCGACGCTACGATTACTTTCACGACAGACGAGTTGGCCATTGGTCGCGTGCACTACGGACTGACGGCCGGCCTGGAACTGGGCACGATCGCCGGCCCGGGTTTCCTGACCAATCACGCCATCGTTCTGCCTGGTCTAATGGCCGAAACCACCTACTTCTATCAGGTGGAGGCCGAAGACAGCAGCACCAATCTGGCGCAGGAAGCAGCGGCGCAGTTCACCACCTTGGCGGTGCCCAATGCGTTGCCCCTGATCACTCTCGATGCGCCGCTGAACGGCACTCACTTTGCAGTTGGCGATACGGTGTTCATGGTCGCAACTGCCAGCGACACCGATGGCACCGTGACCATGGTCGAATTCCTGTCCGACGGCCAAGTCGTCGGCACGGTTTTGACCGCGCCCTGGACCTTC
>DAOVTU010000102.1 GCA_030632925.1 Candidatus Krumholzibacteriia bacterium
ACCCGCCGCTCGCTCCACCACACCAGGATCGGCGAGGCGATGAACATCGAGCTGTAAGTACCGACAATCACGCCAAAGCACAGCGCGAAGGCGAAGTCATGAATAACCGGGCCACCCATCAGGTACAGCACGAGCGCCACGATGAAGGTCGTCACCGAGGTGAGCACCGTACGGCTCAGACACTCGTTGATCGAGCGATTGATGACCTCGCGGTAGCTCTCCTTGCGGCGCAGCTTCATGTTCTCGCGAATGCGGTCAAAGACCACGATGGTATCGTTCAGCGAATAACCGATGATCGTCAGGAAGGCCGCGATGATCGAGAGGCTGATTTCGAGGTTCAACAGTGAGAAAATGCCCAGCGTCAGCGTCACATCATGCACCAGGGCCATGATCGCCGCGATGCCGTAGCGGAAGACGAAGCGGAACGTGATATAGAGTACGATCAGCGCCAGGGCTGCCACGATGCTGTTGGCCGCTGCTGTGCGCAGCTCGCCACCGATTTTTGGTCCCACACTCTCTTCACGACGCAACTCGATCTCCGTGTCCGGCAACGCGCTGCGCAAGGAGTTGAGCAGGATCTGGGCGGCGTCCAGCGTCTCGACCGCCTCATCGGGCGTTGCCACGGTGATCAGGAACTCATCGGCCGAACCGAATTCCGTCACCTGCACGCCACTGTAACCCTTGCTCTCGAGAGACGAACGGATGTCCTGCACTTCGGGCACCGGGGACATCTTCACCTGCAGCACCGAGCCGCCTTTGAAGTCGATGCTCAGGCTCGGGCCGCCGTGGATCAACATCAGCACCGCGCTGATGATCACCAGCGCCGCCGAGAGCGAGAACGCGGGCTTCATGGCTCCAACGAAGTTGATGCTGGGATTCTTGAAGAATTCCATTTGTTTGTGACCTTTCCCGGGCCGGACCCGGATTCATCTCACCATGCCGGTGAGGTATCAATAACAAGATTCCGACGGCAAGCCGCGGAACTAGATGCTCATCTTCTGCTTGCCCTGTTTCCGCGTGACCAATTCCATCACCACACGGGTCATCACCAGGGCCGTAAACATGCTGGTCAGGATACCGATGCTCAGCGTCACAGCGAAACCCTTGATGGGGCCGGTGCCGAACCAGAGCAGGATCACGCCGGCGATCAGCGTGGTCACGTTGGCATCGATGATGGTCCGGGTCGCGTTGGCGTAACCGGACTGGACCGAAGCACGGATCGTTTTTTCTTTGCGCAGCTCTTCACGGATGCGCTCGTTGATCAGCACATTCGCATCCACTGCCATACCCACCGTCAGGATGATACCTGCGATGCCGGGCAGGGTGAGCACCAGGCCAAACTTGGCCAGCACAGCCATCAGGATGATGATGTTGCTGACCAGGGCCAGCACCGTCACCAGGCCACTCATGCGGTAGTAGACCAGCATGAACAGGATGACCAAAATGGAACCGTACATCGCGGCGTTGACGCCCATGCGGATGGAGTCCGAACCGAGGCTCGGGCCCACGGTGCGCTCTTCGGCGATGTAGACGTCGGTGGGCAAAGAGCCAGCACGCAACAACAGGGCCAGATCACTGGCTTCGTTATTAGTGAAGTTGCCGCTGATTGTACCCTGGCCACCGGGAATTTTACCTTGGATCACGGGGGCCGAACTGATCCGGCCGTCCAGGCTGATAGCCAGGAAGCGCCCCACGTTTTCACCGGTCACCTTGGCAAACTGGCGGGCACCACGGCTGTTGAGCGCGAAGCTGACCTGCCACAAGCCCGGGCGCTCCCGGTCTTGAATGCTGTGGGCGTCGGTCAGTTGGTCACCCGACAAAATCGGCTTCGTTTCCACCAGGTACACCGGACGCAGCATCTGCCCCTCACCAAAGTCAATGGGGTTCAGATCGATCTGGAACTCGGAACCGCGCAGACGGGCCGCTGCGCGGGGATCGTCCAGCAGCGCCTGCAGGCGTACCACGTTGTCTTCAGACACGTACAGCGGGGTGCTTTGCCGCGCGTCCCCCTGGGCCACCAGCAAACCACTGAACGGGTGCGTTTTCAGGTATTCGGCATTGTTGGGCAGGATGTCGCCCTCGGCGCCGAGCACGTCATCCAGTTCACCAAATGGATTGGCGACGGAATCAGCGGCGGCGGCCACGTCTGTTTCTTCAGCGGTTTCGATTTCTGTGGCGGCCTCTTCGACGATCTCTTCCACCACAGCATCCCGGGCATCACCCAGGAAAACCTGATCCAGGCGCTCGAGGGCGTCCTGGATATCATCCGCTTGGCGCACCATGAGGAACTCCAACCGGGCCGTCTTGCCGATCAGGTCTTTGGCCCGCTCGGGATCCTGCAGACCAGGCAGCTTGACCACAATGCGGCTTGAGCCGAAGGTCGTGATTTCAGGCTCGGAGACACCGAATTTATCAATACGGTTGTAGAGGATCTCTTTGACCCGCAACAACGCATCTTCGGCCTCGCTGGCATTCATGCCTTCCTGGTCAACTTCCAGGACCAGGTACATGCCACCTTTGAGATCCAGGCCACGGCGAATGGCCTTGGCGTCAATATTGGCGATTTCGGCCAACCGCTCAGGATTGTCCTGGGCTGCCTCACGTTCGGCAGACGAAATGGACAAGGCCTGGAAGGTCGGCAGCAGCCCCCAAATGGACAGCAGAAGGACGACAATTGTCAGCCCGGCCCTGTACTGCAGGGATCGGTTCATGGCTCAACTCCCACAAATGCTGAAGAACTCGACAAAAAATAGCGCCCCAAAAAAGGAAATTCGAGGGGCGGCAATAGAAAGACGACTCGCACGATGCAGCCCGAAATTAGCATTCGGAGTGCATTCCGGCAGATGTATCCAAGGGGAATAATCCACCGTCAAATTGCGGAGCGAATGATAACACAATTCAGGAGGAAATACCAGAAAATCCGTGGAATCAGACAGTTACCAACTTGTAGGCTCTTTTTCCCAGCCCGATGGCCTCAGCACGGGCCAAAAGCACGTCGGGCAACTGCTTAAAGCCACTCCAGTCGCCCAGCTTGCCCCCCATGCGCTCGCTGATCAGGTCATAAGTGGCTTGATCCAGCGCCACCGGATCACGGGAGGCCAGGATTCCGATATTGCCCAGGCGATCTCTTTGGCGGGAACGGGCGCCGCCATTCTGGCGATCCAACCGCACCAGAAAGCTGATATAGACCTGCCGCGCGGCCTGCCCACCGGCAATTTTGAGACTTGCGGCCAGGGCGGCATCGGCGACCCGGGCCTGGAAAGCGGGCACGCCAGCTTCTTCCTCGGGATTGATGCCCGCCATGAAGCACACGTTCATGCACTCACCACAACCCGTGCACGCTTCGTGATCGATGTAAGCCCGCCCGGCGTTGAGCTTGATGGCGTCGAACAGGCACACCGTCATGCACACGCCACAGCCAGCACACAGCGGCGTATCGACCTGGGGCCGGATGCTCCGGTGCAAAGCGATCTTGCTGGCACGGTCGGCCAGCCCCACGCCCATGGTGGTGATGGCGCCCCGCATGCCCACGTGGGGATGGGGCCGCACAGGTGTCAGCACGCACAGGTTGTCGGCAGCGGCCAGGCCACCGGCCAGGGTGTGGTCTGACAAATCAGAATCGCCGGGCAGTTCAGTCCGCAGGGACTCCCCCTGGTCTGGCGCATCGGCCACGACATAAGGCAGTTTCCCAGTGCCAAAACCTTTGAGGCTCGCCAATTCCCGATGGGCCACGGCTTCATCCAGGCCCTCGGTGGTGATCGAGAGAGTATCGAACGCAAAAGCACCTGAAACTTTCGACCCGGCAAATAGTTCGGCCACCGCCTCCGCCCAACCGGCGTCTACGGCAGCCGGTCGATTGCGCGGCCCCAGATGCACCTTCAGGGCCCACTTACCCGGCACTTTTTCTGCCAAGCCCAAGGCGCGCCCCAGGGCTTGCAACCCCGGCCGCAGATCCGGCTCCGCAAAGGCGGTCGGATCTTCCTGCAGTGGGGCAAAGAAGACATCCCGGGCCATCTCAATGGCCTCCATTTTCGGCCACGACCGCTGCCCGAAATTCCTGCAGCGCCATCAATTCCGAGATGGTCACGAAGCGCACACCCTGTTCGATGAGGCCGGGCAATTCGCGGGCCAGCACTGCAGCGGTGGCCCGATGAGGATGCCCAATACCGACGGCAAAACCGGACGCCCGCGCCGACTGCACCAGTCGCTCGAGATTGGCCGCGATGGCGCTCTCGTTTTCGTTGTCGTAGTCCAGGAAAATGCGGTTACGCGCCGCCGGGATTTCGGCCCGCTGCGCTTCGGCATAAGCCACCGAGCGGGAACTGGTCAGGCTGTCGACAAAGAACAAATCCTTTTCCTGCAGCACCGACATCAGGGTGCGCATCAGCGGAGTATCGCTGGTGGCGGCGCTGCCCATGTGGTTGTTCACGCCCGTGACATTGGTCAAGGTGGCCAGGGCGTTGTCCAGCCGGGTGCGGATTTGGTGTTCGTTCATGCCCACAAAAAGGGCATCCGGGCCGGGATTGGTTTCGGGATACCCCTGCGGCTCCATGGGCAAATGCAGCATCACTTCGCGGCGCTTATTAGGCCAGGACGAGCGGCGACGGCCCGTGGTCACTTCCACCGGACATCCGGCCTGCAAGCGCGCGGGGCGGCTGCTGGCCAATTTGAGGCCAGCCACCTGGCCAGTGCCCTCGGGATCCGAAGGCCTGCCCGGTGGCAGAACCAATTCGGTGCGTTGCAGGGAAAAGTAGCGGGAGTAGGACAGATTCGGCAACACCGCCATGGTCAGCGACGCCGGCAAGCCCAGAATGCTCATGGCCGGGCCCGTCTTGCCATGGCCCCAGTCGTCGATCACCAGGGCCACCACGGGAGCATCGCCGCTGGCAAATTCGGTCCAGCGCAAAACGCCTGGGCCCCCACCCCACTGCAGGCGGTTGCGCACCCCTTCACGGGCCAAAACCAGGGTATGGGTCGGACGTCCAGCCACGCCGATGTCCAGGCGCAGCAGGTCCAGATTTTCATTGGGCCGCAATTGCTCCTTGCCCGGCCGTTCGGGCAACAGGCGTTCGCCCCACAGCACCCGCGCGCCCACCGCTTCAACGGCCGTGGCGATCCGGGCCTGGATTTCCCACCAGGATTCGTCCGGGCCCAGACTGATGCTACGGCAGTGGATCATGGCGCCGGGGCCGAACTCGGGCGCGGGCCAGTCGTGGTCGGTGGGGTTGGTTGCCGAACCGGTGGTGAATCCGGGCAAGGCACTGGCCAGGGCCGTGTCCACGGCGATCTGCACCTCGCCGTACATTTTGTCCGAGCCGAGGGTCAGCAGGGTGGCTTGCCCCTGTCGGGTCTTGGTCCAGTTCAGCAGCCCCACGCCCAGGATGACAACCACCGCCGTGGTGCCCAACCACCATGCCAAACGCCGGGAAGCCGCCGCTTTGGCGCTGGCGGTTTTCTTGCGTTGTGCCGCTTTTTTGCGGGTTTTCTTACGGCCAAAAAGTTTTTGCAGATCCAAAGCGGTGCACTCCATGAGGCGGGTCGAAGCCGGGCATCCGTGCCCGGACAGGCTATAGCCCCGTCATTCTAACTTCCAGAGCCGGATTTGGCCAACCCGCAATGGCGCCCTCTACAAAAAGAGGGCACAAAAAGAGGGAGCCCAATGGCTCCCTCAAATAATCCCTGTCAAAAATGACCGTACAGACTAACGCAGGGCCAACTGACTCTTGCCGCTGTTGGTCAGATCCTGCTGGCCAATCATCTCCCAGTAGGTCTTGGTCACGCCGCCGACGACAGAGTCGCGGCCAGCCACGTAGAACTTGATCTGGCCGACAACCTTCAGGGTCGAAGCACCCGGGCGGTCGAACAGGAAGGTCACGTCATACAGCGAAAAGCGAGCATTGGGGATCACGTCGTTGGGCTGGGAATCGGCCCAGGTGACCTGCTGCTCGAAAATGTCGAAACTGATGCTCGAGATGGCCTGCACCAGAGCGCCATCGGGATCGGTCACCGGCTGGCCCGAGAACATGCGATCATGAATGCGCAGCTCTTCGGCCAGATCCAGGGTCGTGCCCACATCGGGGAATTCCTGGATGGTGCTGTTCTGCAGGATCGTGATGAAATCCGGGTGCAGAAGATCTTCAAAAATGCTGTAGTCCATGTCTTCGTAGGCCGTGCGGAAGTTGGCCATCAACTGGTCTTCCGAGCCGGCGAAGGGGATGAGTTCTTCCGTAGGCGTCGGCTTATCCTCACCGTCATCAGGCGAGAAGATGCACCCTGCTGGCAAGATCAAAAGGGCCACGGCGGCCAACAACAGCAGGAATTTGGTCGTTTTCATCGTCTTGTCCTCCAAGAAGTCTGGGCTTCCCCGGGGTGACAGGGGGTTTGAATTCAGGAAACCCGGTCATGTTTTTGAGGGATTATCTCCCTATTTTAGCATATCGTCTGATTATTTGCTAGCAAAAGTTCCTCGAAGCACCCCCATAGTGGGAAGAAGTTGTCCATTCCCAGGGTCAGATTCCCCTTGTTGATCACGCCACTGGTAAATATACCAGAAATTGCTCTCCAAGCGAAATGTAATTATCGCAGAGCCCCGGTACCTGGTAACCGAGTTATCGGCATTATTGGTCACCGTTAAATCATAAATCACGTTTTCCCACTCCACCTCGGTGCCGGAATCGGGCGGGACGATGAACTCGTCGTTCTTGATTTGGGCACTTATCGTGACCCCGCTGTTGTAGAAGTTGTTGATGAACGACACTTCTTTTTCGCGGTTCCAGCCCGGGAACACACCGGGAAACTGGCTCTCGGAATCAGTATCGGGAATGTAGATGAAATCCACCTGACTGATGTTGTCTTCCCAGCCCGGCGCGTGGGTGGCCTCGAGGGATTTTTCGAGATTGGCCCACACATTTGCTGATGAAACTTTATCGAAATAGGTCACCGTTGTGCCAGTGGCCGGGTCGGCGGCTTCACGGGGATCAAAAAAGCATCCGCTGAGCGAACCGCTGATCATGACCAGCCCCAGCAGCAACATCAGCCAATAATTTTGGTTCCTCTTAATCATCTAGAACTCCCACTTCAGCCACACGTCGGCTTCCCAGTAGTTGGCGCTGGTTGCCGAAACGCTGGGGCCGAAGGCGTTGAATTTTTTGACCAGGGCCGAAAGCGTGATGGACTTGCGCCAGGTCCTGTTCACCTTGGTACCAAGCCACAACTCGCCCGAATATTCAGTCGATTCGGTGGTCACCCGGCCCAAGGTTTCCCGGATGTCCTTGGTGCGGTAGGTCGCCGCCTCCATGGTCACACCGCTCATCACCTGGAATGTCATGGCCATATCCAGCTTGCCGATGGTCTGGTTCAGGTCCTTGTTGTAAAACGCCCCACCGGTCGCATCGGTTCCGGCCTTGGTGGCGTTGAACTTCTTGTTGAAGTCATGCCGCAGCGTAACCTGCAACCGCTCCGTCGGATACAGCGTCACCTTGGTCGTCAGGTTGCTGCGTTTGTTGTAGTTGTCGTCGCGGCTGACACTCTCCAGATGCGAAAACACATAGTCGGTGTACTGGATGTAGACCCGATAGCTTTGATCCCAGGTCATCCAGCGTGAAACGTACCACGTGTAACTCGGCGTGATGTCGTACGAGTCCTTGATGTTGTTGTTGGAAGAGCGCGTATCGCGGATGGCGATGTCCTGGGTCTGGCGGTAGATGTACACCATCTTGGTCTGAAAAACCCCCCGCCACTTGCGTTCCAACTGCACACTGAAATCGTTTTGCAGGCGGTCCTTGTCGTTCTGGTTGTGCTCGAACTGCGCGATGTCCTGGCTCAGGCCCTGATGGTAGCGCAATCGAAAATTGGTCTCCTTGACGAAGGGCCGCAGCCAGACAAATTCCAGATCGCGCAGCTTGTTGTACTGCCGCCCCCGGTTACTGGTCGCGCCCTGGATGCGCTGGTCGTCCCACTTCCAACCGTATTCGTACATGACCGAAACCGAATCGGCCCCAACCATGATGCCCGTCTGCAACTCCATTTTGTCGACCTGGCGTTCCTTCAGGCCCTGTCCACTGGCAGCGTAGTTCAGGTCGTCAGTGGTGCGACTGGCCTTGCCCTGAAAAGTCAGCGGACCAGCGACAAAGTTGTTCATCACTTCGATGGTCATGGCGTCCTTGGACTCCAGCTCGTTGACCACCTTCAGATCTTCATCCACGCCCAGAGTATCGATCAGGCCGTTG
>DAOVTU010000206.1 GCA_030632925.1 Candidatus Krumholzibacteriia bacterium
CATTTGTCGCCAAAGCGACGCGCCACGACGGCCGGCGAAAACACGGCCTTCTTCTGCAGATAGTCCAGCTCACCAGGCTGCAACCCACCAGCGGCATAAAAACAGTTTCCGGCGACATCTTCCAGCATGTCGCCGGGCCAAACCGTGGCCTGGCGGCGCCAAACGAGAGACAGCCGGCGGTTTTCCGGAGCCATGACCTCCCAGGGGTCGGCAAAATCCGGTTTCGTCACGGGTTCATCGGCCACAAAGCCGTCGTAAACACCAGTCAGCATGTTCCAGGCCCGCCACTGGGCCGGATGCCGGGTGATCACTCCGAAGCCCCAACCGAACAGGTCGGCCGTGGCCGACACCGCCGTCGTGCCCCGCGCCCAGCGCCAGGAGGGCCCCCGTTCCCAGCCAAAACCGCCTTTTTCGTCCCACACGGTCAGCAGCGAATGTACCGGGCAGCGCAGACTAAGGGCCAGGCGTGCCAAGCCCGTGCGCACCCGGATGTCTCGCCCAGGCAGCTTGTGCACCACGCCGTCACGCAGCGTGCCTTCACAACCGTCCAGGCCGTCGTTGCCGTCCAGGAAGGCAAACACCGGCTGTTTGCGCCGCAGCGCCCGCAGCAGACGCAGGGCAAAGCCCTTGCCCTCGATAGGCACCCACACGACTCGTCCGGGCAATTCCAGAACCCTCTGCAAGGTTTCGTACACCGGCAGGATCTCGGCCAGGCTCGAGCGATTGACCAGCACGTGCACGTCGTGACCGGCGACCAGCCACGGCACCGGCGCCAACGAATACGGCCCCAGATGCAGGGAAATCGTCAGGCCGGTCGCGAGGTCCGGGTGGTCCTCGAGCACCCCACGCGCCTGGGGAGCAAAGCGTTGGTAAGCCGCCTTGGGGTCGGCAAAGAGAGCCTGCTGCCGGGCGTCGTGCGCCTCGCCGGTCCGCAATAGGCTGGCCAGTTCCTCTTCACCCCAACGGGGAAACAAGGTCTTCAGATTCCACAGGTCCCAACGGCGCTGGATATCGGTCATGAATTTCTCCTGAGCGGTGTTGGCGGGGACGGCAACCGCCGCCCCCACCCCGGCTATCCGATGTCCGTCGGTTTGATCGGCAGGTCCTGGAAGTTGATGGTGCAGATGTAGGACTTCGGCGTGCCGTCCTCCACATCGAGCCCCATGGTGCCCGGGTCGGTGATGATCGGACTGACCTCGATGCGTTCGTGGATCTGGCGGATGCCGAGCTTTTCGAGTTGGAGATCGCGTGTGTGGTCGTGCTTCCCGGTGGTGCCTTGTTGGTCTTTCATGGTGGCCTCCCTGCGCTTGATGTTTGCGGCGTGGCGGGAAAGCCTCTGCAAAAGACAGACCGCTGGTCAATGTGACCAGAACACCAATTGCACGGAGATTTACACGGGGAATATGATACTGAAATAGACGCTTGGCTCATTGTCCGTCACCAGGGAGCGACAGCATCGTGCCAAATATGAGTGCCAAACTTTCTCAGGTGATCGCCACCGGTTTCTTCATTTTCACCCATTTGGCAATGGACTGGACCAGCAGGTCCCCAACCACCGGCTTGGTGAGATAGTCATCCATCCCCGCAGCCAGGCACTTCTCGCGGTCCCCCTCCAGGGCGTGGGCCGTCAAAGCCACGATGGGCATCTGTTCAAAGTCACCACCCAATTGCCGGATACGCCGGGTCGCTTCGTAGCCGTCCAGAACCGGCATCTGGCAATCCATAAAGACAATATCGTAGGATTGCTTCTGAACCATGTCCAGGGCCTGCAGACCATTGTCTCCGACATCGACGGAAACGCCCAGCCGTTCGAGAACCTTCGTGGCAAACAACTGGTTGATCGGATTGTCTTCGACCAGAAGGATTCTCATGCCCGCTGCGTCCGCAGGAATCAGGACATTCTGCGGGGATCCGGACGGTTTGTTGATGACGCTGGCCTTGCTTAACCCGAGTGGCAGTACGAACCAGATTTCCGTGCCCACATCTTCTTCGCTCTGCAAGCCTACCTCTCCGTCCATCAATTCGATCAGTTCCCTGCTGATCGCCAAGCCCAGGCCCGTTCCCAGATGTTGCCTGGTCAGGGAGCCATCAACCTGGGTAAATTGCTCGAATATCATGTCTTGCTTTTCGACCGGAATGCCGATGCCCGTATCCCGTACGGCGAAGCGCACGTGGCAACGGTCATTTTCCCTATGGACGCAGTCGATGCTGATGGTGATGCCGCCCTGTTCGGTGAACTTGACGGCGTTGCCCACCAGATTCAACAGAACCTGCCTGATGCGCCCATCATCTCCAATGAGGATGTCCGGCAGATCAGTCTGCACATCGACCTTGAGAGACAATTTCTTACTCTGCACCAACGCCTCAACCAGCTTGGTGGTTGCCCAAACGGATTGGCGCAACTTGAATGGATCAAGTTGAATGCGAACCTTGCCCGCCTCGATTTTCGCGAAGTCCAGAACATCGTTCAGCACCGTCTGCAGATGCAGCGCCGAAACCCCGATGTTGTCGGTCCACACGGACTGTTCTTCATCCAGTTCCGTGTTGCTGAGCAATTCGGCCATGCCCATGACACCATTGATGGGCGTGCGCAACTCATGGCTCATGTTGGCCAGGAACTGGGTCTTCATGGCCGCCGCCTCCCGGATGCGGTCTTCGGCCTTTTTGCGTTCTGTCACATCCTGCAAGGTCCCGCTGATTCCCATGCGATGTCCCCTGTCGCGCAGGACCTGTTCGCCGTGGACATGAACCGTCAGAAAGCGGTCACCGCCCAGATTCAGGCGAATATCCATATCCATCGGCTTGTTGTTGCGACGCAGGTCCGCGTACGCCATGAGCAGATCCCGGCGATCCTTCGGATATATCACATCGTAGGCAACCTTGAGATCGAAGGCCGAGATGCCATGCTGCAAACCCAGCAGCGCTATCGATTCGTCCGACAGCGCCAGTTTCCCTTTGTCCAAGTTCAATTCCCAGGAACCCACACCGGCAGCCCGCTGGGCCCAGGCCAGTTTTTCCCGGCTTTCCTGAACCTGAAGAAAGGACTGCTGAATACGTACGATGTACTTCACGCGCATCTGAAACATCGGCCAGTCCAGGGGCTTGGAAATGAACTCGATGGCTCCCACATCATAGGCTTTCTGCACCGAGGCCAGATCTTCCATACCTGTGACCAGCATCACGGCAGCGTTTTCGCCACCAGGAGAGCTCTTCATGGCTTCACATGCGGCATAACCGTCCATCACCGGCATGTGGATATCCATTACGACCAGCATCGGGTTGTGCTCCTTGAACACTTCCAAAGCTTCGGCGCCGTTGGCGGCTTCGTGGATATTCAGCCCCAGTTCCTCCAGGGCGGCTTTCATCAATTCCCGTTGCAGATCGTCATCGTCGACGACCAGGATTTCATCCTGAGCTTGATATCTAGGTTGTAACATTGGTTTGGGCCCCCACCCTTTTTTCCAATTCTGATTGGGTCGCCTGGCTGATACGAACGAAGTCAGCGGCATAACCCTGAGCGTTCTCGATTTGTCCACTGCGGCCAACACCCTCCAGAGTGCGGCACAATTCCGACAGCGCCATGGCCCCGAGGCTGGCACTGCTGGACTTCAAGAAGTGGGCTGCATCGGCCAGGAGCCCAGCGTCTCCGTTTTCCAACGCATGTTCAACGTTCCGACACTTCTCATCGAAATTGATAAAATATTTTCCGATAGCCGTTTGCACGATATCCGGCCGATCCGGTTTCTGCAGGACCTGTAACCCGGCCAAAATTGATTGGTCCAGGATCGGCTTTTCGGCCGAGACGGCGGAATCCTCTACGACGTCCGATGCCGTGACTTCCGGGACCGGTGGCAGGCCTTCCAGCATGCAGTGTTTCGGCAGCCACTTTTGTAAAACGTCAATAATCTGGTCCCAGGTGAACGGTTTGCTGAGATAGCCGTCCATGCCCGCGGCGAAGCACTGGGTCTGGACTTCTTTTTGCACATTGGCCGTCACGGCAATGATGGGCCGCCGTGAGCTCCGGCCAGTCCCACTGTTGCGTGCCTGCCGCTCCAGATCCCTCAGGGCGGTCGCGGCCTCAAACCCGTCCATGTCGGGCATGTGGCAATCCATCAGGACCAGATCGAAATGTTGCTTGTCCACCTTGGCCAGTACCTGGTGGCCATTGTCGGCGAATTCGACTTCCAGGCCCAGCAGCTCCAGCATTCCACCGGCCACTTCCTGATTCACCGGATTGTCTTCGGCCACCAGAACCCGACCGGCGAATAAAGTCTGCCGTTGCTCCGTAGCGGCATTCCCGTCGGCCTCGCCACCATCGGAACCGTCGCGCAACAGCTTGGCCAGAGTCTCGCCCAGCACTTCCTTGCGCACGGGCTTTTGCAGGTAGCGATTGATGCCAACCGTTTGGGCTTGTGCCACATCTACGTCGTTGTGAGTCGAGCTGAGCATGATCAAAGGGATATCGGTATAGTCGGCCAACTGCCTGATGTCCGCGGCCAGGTCAATGCCGTTGCGGCCGGGCAGGTGCAGATCCAGGAGAACCGCGTCCCAGGCCTTGCCGTCTGCCGTACCGTCGGTCATGGCCTTGAGAGCTTCCGGCGCGTCCTTGACGCCCGCGCTGCCCATGCCCCATGACGTCGCGAATTCCCGCAGGATTTCCAGGTTCAACTGGGTATCGTCCACCAGAAGGACGTTGTGTCCTTTCAGGTCACTGTGGTGCAGCGCCACCTGGTTGGGATCTGTTTCTTCACACGGAAGCTCGAGTTTGATCCAGAAGGTGGAGCCTTCGCCACTGACGCTGCGCACGCCCATGTCGCCGCCCATCAGGTCGATCAATTGCCTCGAAATCGCCAGGCCCAGGCCGGTGCCGCCGAAGCGCCGGGTCGTCGACCCATCCGCCTGGGTGAAAGCTTCAAATATTTTGGCCTGACTGGCGGGCTCAATGCCGATACCCGAATCGGTGACTTCACAAGTGAACGCCAGATGTTTCTGCTGCCCCGGCTCGGGCAGGATCCGAACCTGGATCTGGCCCTCGCTCGTGAACTTGATCGCATTGCCAATCAGATTCACCACCACCTGCCGGATGCGCAGGGAATCGCCTCTCAAAGCCACCCGCGCCTCGGTCGGAATATCCAGGCTGATATCCAGCCCTTTCTGGCTGGCCTGTTCGTACATCAGCTCCGAAATGTCCTCCAACAGTTCACCCAGGTGGAAGCCGTGAGGATCGATCGTGAGCATGCCGGATTCGATCTTGGAAAAATCGAGAATATCATTGATGACCTCCAGCAAGGCGTTGCCCGAAGTCTGGATGGTCCGGGCAAACCGGGCCTGCCGCGGTGAAAGTTGCGACGCTGAAAGAAGTTCGGCCATGCCCAACACGCCATTCATCGGCGTCCGGATTTCGTGGCTCATTGTCGCCAGGAATTCGCTCTTGGCCAGACTGGCCGCCTCTGCCGTGTTTTTGGCATCGATGGCCTCGCGGGAGCTGACCTCGAGCTCCATGATGGCTTTGGACAGCTGCACCGTGCGCTCGCTGACCTGTTTCTCCAGACGTTTTCCGTGGTCGGCCAACTGTCCGTCCCGCTCGGCGATCTCCAGCAGCATCCTGTTGTAAACCTCGACCAGGACTCCAAATTCATCGTGGCTGTTTTTCTCCAGGGGTGTCGAATAGTCCTTGCTCCTGGCCACCTCATTCATCGACTCGATCAATCGGTGCACCGGGTCTGAAAAGATCCGTTGCAGGCGGGACGAAATCAGGATGATCAAACCCAACGCCACAAAAACGATCAGCAGGGAAACGAGGTACATGCCCTTGATCATCCGGTGAAGTTCGCTCTGATCGTCAACGATTTGCAAAGTTCCGATATGGTCGCCTTCAAAGTCGACGCTGTGCACGACGTGTTGGTAGCCACCCCGGGTTTCCGCCACGACACCTTTATCATGGGCCCTGGCCAACACGGACTCCTGTGGCAGGCGATGGGGCAACATGGCGGCATCGGCAGTGGCCGAGGTTCCGTAGTAGGCAAAAACCTCACCCTGCTCGTCGTACAGATAGGCGGCGATGATGCTCGGCTTGGCTCCCAGCGCGGCCAGGGTCAGGCGGGCCGAGGACTGATCGTCAAAAACCAGCGCCGCACTGCTGTTCCAACTGACGACTTCGGCCAAA
>DAOVTU010000391.1 GCA_030632925.1 Candidatus Krumholzibacteriia bacterium
CACGCCCCACATCAGTGGTCCGCACAACCTGCAGGTGATGACTTCGCTGGCGGATATGCACGCGCGAAAGATGAAAATCCACAAAGCGTACCTGGTGAGTTGCACCAACAGCCGCCTGGGTGATCTGGAAGCGGCCGCGGCTGTGGTCGAAGGCAAGAAGGTCGCTGACGGTGTGGAGTTCTACATCGCAGCGGCCAGCCAACCCATTGAGGACCAGGCCACCGAAAGTGGCGCCTGGCAGAAGCTGATCGACGCTGGTGCGCGGGTATTGCCCCCCGGCTGTGGCCCCTGCATCGGCCTGGGCGTAGGCTTGCTGGAAGACGGCGAAGTGGGCATTTCGGCCACCAACCGCAACTTCCGCGGCCGCATGGGCAGTCGTGAAGCCGAAGCCTATCTGGCCAGCCCCGCGGTGGTGGCTGCCAGCGCCATGGCCGGTTTCGTGACCGGACCCGAAGGCATGGACCTGGAAAACGGCGTGCCCACCCGCGACATCAAAGAGTTCACGGCGAACACTGGTGAGCGCGCGGCCACCGACATCCTCGACGGCTTCCCCACGTCACTATCCGGACGTGTCGTGTACTTGCCCACCGACAACCTCAACACCGACGGCATCTACTCCAAGGACTACACCTATCGTGAGGACATCACGAAAGAAAAAATGGCCGAGGTCGTGATGGAAAACTACGACCCCGAATTTGCCGGCAAGGTGCAAGAAGGCGACGTGCTCGTCAGCGGCTACAACTTCGGCACTGGATCAAGTCGTGAGCAGGCGGCCACGGCGCTGCAGGCGGCGGGCATCAAGCTGGTCATCGCCGGCAGTTATTCGCAAACCTACCTGCGCAACGCCATCAACAACGGGTTCATCTGCGTGGAGTGTCCGGCTTTTGTCGACGCCCTCAAGGCGCACTTCGCTGATCAGGCGGACCAGCGCACGATCGTTGCCACTGAAGAACTCGCCATGGATTTTGCCGGCTCGAAGATCACCTGGAACGGGCAGGAGTTCGGCTTCACGCCCCTGGGCACGCCGGTCCAAGAAGTGGTCATCGCCGGTGGCGTCGAAAACCAGGTCAGGGCGAGTCTGTAATGTTCGACGGTGGCCTGTACGTATTTCTGCTGCGTCTCAAAAGCGCCTCGACCCTCACGGTCGGGGCGCTGGGCGAGCAGTTTTTCCCGCCTGGATGGTACATGTACACCGGCAGCGCGAAGAAGAACCTGCAGAAGCGGGTGGAGCGGCACTGGAGCGTGAAGTCCAAGCGCCGTTGGCATTTTGACTATCTTTCGACAGCCCTGGACAGCGAACCGGTGGGCGCCATTGTGGTACCTGATACCGCTGGGGTATCCGAGTGTGAATTGAACCGGATGATCGGTGACTTGGTGGGCAACCAGGCGCCGGTACCCAGGTTTGGCGCCAGCGATTGCCGGGCTGGATGTCCGGCACACCTCTATTTCAGCGGCGCACCGGTTTCGCTATTGGGACTGGCTCAAGTGCACAAGAAGGCGGCCATTTTGATGCCTGGGGCCGATCTCTGGGAGCCAAATTTGCAGGAGTTGGGTGGTAGTGATAGCGAGACTGACTGAGCACCTTTCGCAGGGTTAGAGCGGCCACCGGGCAATCTTCAGCAAAGTGACCGGAGCCCCACCCCCCGACATTTCTCCGCATCATAGTGATATTGATTTTTATAATCACTTCCCCGGTTCTGTGCTACCATACAATGAAATTCTGATCTTTTTAACCATTTGAACCAAGAGGTGCCATATGTTGCGCGTGATAATATACAGTTTGGCCGCTTTTTCACTGCTACTGAGTTCAGGCTGTGGCAGCGACGATGATCCAATCGTAGCGGTCTTGCTACCTGAACTTGCCCTGACGTTGAACTGCAATGACGGTATCACAGAGCTGAAGCTGAACAATTTTGGGGGCGCCATGACAGCTGACGAAATGTTTGAAGCAGTCTTCGCAGATGGGGAGCGGGACACGCTGTACCTAAGGGTTGGATCAGCCGATTCGATCTCCTGCACCCTCAGCAATATCCATGGTCCGGTAACAGTGGCGAACGAAGAAGGAAGCCTCACTGCATCGTCTGATGATTGCATTGATGTGGTGCTGGCAGATATCCTGGCGGATTTCGACATCCAAAGCGCAATCCCAAGTCCGTTGGTCGTAAGCGACGTCGGGATTTGCACTTATACGATATTTCTCAGAGGGGTGACTTTCAGTGGACCTGTCTACGATCTCCTCCCCACGAATACCGGACTGACCTTGCGCTACACTTTTAGCAATATTCGCGGAAACCTTAGCGCAGAAGGAAGTAATATTCTTTGTCCCGACCTCACCGGTAGTATGACCATCACTTCGATCGTATCAGAAACCGAGATCATCATTGACGAAGGGGGCAATCCAGAGGTTTCCCTGGGGCAGACAACCTCATCCATCAATGGACTGAATGTTTCAATCGGTGGGCCGTTGGGATTCCTGGGTGACTTGCTGACTGACTTTTTTCTTGGCTCCACCTTTACAAGGAATCTGGAACAAATTGTCGAAACCGAGCTTAATGCGCGGGCGGGTTCGGATTTGGCCAACCTGGTCATCGTCAACTCAGGTTGTGGAGAGTAGACCCCTGCCCTTCCCCAATACTCGTCCGTCATATCAACTTACGACTTATGCGTTTTGATACGACAAAGCCCCGGGATCTTCCGGGGCCTTCGTCGTTGTGGGTCAGCCTGTTTTTCCTATTTGACCAACATCAACTTCTTCGTCTCCCGCACATTTCCGGCACGGAACTGCACGAAGTAAGTACCGCTGGCTACCGGTCGTCCGCCATCATCGTGGCCTTCCCACACCACTGAATGGCGCCCGATTGGCAACTCCCCGTCGACCAAAGTGGCGATGCAGCGCCCCATCAAGTCGTGGATGGTGACCTGAGCGGTCGCACTTTCAGCCAAGGCGAAATCGATCGTCGTGCGCGGATTGAAAGGGTTGGGGTAGGTGCCCGTGATCCGCGTGATCGCCGGCAGTTCCGACGCACCCACTCCCGAGACTACTTCGAGGGCAATGGTCAGGGTATAGTCCGAGGTGAGCGCCAAGTCGGGCGCGCCCACTTTCCACACAGCCAGGCAATACTTCCCGGTCTCACCCGGCAGAATGGTGAAATCGAAACCGTCGGTGCCACCAGCGGTTGCCAGCCAGGCGCCCGCCGTACCGGCGACGACATCGCTTTTCCCGCCACGGACAAAATCGGACCCGTAGAGCGTGAACCCCAAATCCAGTGCGGGATCTGCCACGGTCAGTTGGGCGGAATAATCTCCAGCGACGGCGAAATCGATTTCGTAGAGTTGCAGGATCTGAGAACTGCCCATGTTGAAGGTATCGATCACGCCGGTGGGACCGAGAGACAAGCCCACACTCGACGAAGTGATGATGTGGTAGTCGTCACCAGTTGGTTCGCCAGACTGGAGGATACCGGTTTCGTAGAACTTGGTGCCGGTGTTGTGGAAATTCACCAGGACAAAGTCCGATTGTCCCTGGGACCATTGGGACGACGCCAGAGGCGCGGCAAAACCGTCCCGGGGATTGTTCGTCCAGAAGTGAAGGTCCAGATCAAGATCAACCGCAGCATCCGGCATGATGGCTACGGCACCCCAATAGTTGCTGGTGCCCGAGGGCTTCCAACCGTAAGTCCGCTGCCCATCGCAGTTATACCACCAGATTTCCTCTGAGCTGAGGGCGTCCCAACCGACTGTCCGGGCCGGTGGTTCGGCGCGGGTGATGAGAGTATTCCAGGGCATATACGTTGGTCGCCAGACATACTGGGTGGCGTAGTCGTTGTTGTTTTCGTTGGTTTCGAACACGGTATTGCCATCATCAACCTGCAGGGCCAGGGTATGGCGTCCACCGCGTACGGTTCGTCCCAATGTCGAGAGACGAAAATAAACCTGCCTGCCGAGCGTGATTGATTTGTACATACTCTCATAGCCCACACCGTCGATGCGAGCCATGGCGATGGAGGAAACCGACGCAATATCCGAAGCGTTGACGGTGCTGAAATTGAAGTACGTCGTGGCCTCGTCACCAAGCAGGAGGGTCGGTTCCGCAACTGAAGTTTCAGTCGCATCAGCGGCCAGTCGGGGGACAACCGGAGCAGCCCAGCCGATCG
>DAOVTU010000579.1 GCA_030632925.1 Candidatus Krumholzibacteriia bacterium
ACGATGTCGGCCGGATGGCAGGTCTCGGTCTGGGCCTGGCGGGCGTGCTGGGCATAGTCGTAACAGGGCACTTCGACCGTCCGGCCGGCCCGCAATTCGCGCAGGTGGTTGATCAAAAGTTCGGTTTCGAAAGCGTTGGGATGGTCGTAGTTGATTTCAGCCCGTTTTTCCAGCGGCAGATGCGAACTGTCGTGATAATACGAATCGTGGTGCAGGATCTGAATCGTTTGGCCGGGGCACATTTCGCGCACGCGCAGAGCCACGGTGGTCTTGCCGGAGCCGGAGCCGCCAGCGACACCGATAATGACAGGTGGGAGAGGTGCCTGATTTGGTTCATCCATGGCCGTAAAATACCCGGTGTGCGGGCATCTGTCAATTTTTGGGCGTGATTCCGGGGCATTCCTTCACCATCAGGGCAAAATCGCCCTAGACCGCCACTCTCCAATCAACAATAATTGACGAAACACATCAAGACCTTACCCGGATGGAGCCGTTTCCGTGCAAAACCTCATTTCACTGCTGGGCATCTTTGTCCTGCTGGCCATCGCCTGGGCGATGAGCAACAACCGCCGCCGCTTTCCCTGGCGGGCTGCCGGCTGGGGCCTCGGGCTGCAATTCTCCCTGGCTGTCATCCTGCTGAAAACGTCCTGGGGCCAGGTAGTCTTCGGCGCCGCGCGCACTTTCGTGACCCAGCTGCTCAGCTTCACCGATGCCGGGGCCTCCTTTCTGTGGGGCAATCTCTACCGCACCAGCCCCGACATCGTGGCCAACGCCAATCCCGAGGCGGGCTACCTGCAGGTGACCAACTCGGTCAGCGGCCAGTTGATGCCCATCGGCACCGTCTTCATCATTCACGTTTTGCCGACGATTATTTTCTTCAGCAGCCTGATGGCGTTGCTGTACCACCTGGGTGTCATGCAGCGCATCATCATGGGCGTGGCCTGGGTCATGCGCCGCACCATGGGCACCAGCGGCAGCGAATCGCTGAGCTGCGCGGCCAACATCTTCGTGGGCCAGACCGAAGCACCCTTTGTGATCAAGCCCTACCTCGAGACCATGACCCGCAGCGAACTGATGGCCATCATGGTGGGCGGTTTTGCGACGGTGGCCGGTGGCGTGATGGCAGCCTACGTGCGCTTCGGCATTGATCCCGGCCATTTGCTGGCCGCCAGCGTGATGTCGGCCCCCGCGGGCCTGGTCGTGGCCAAGATCATGTATCCGGAAACCGAAGAATCACCGACGCGCGGCGCGGTCTCTCTGGACGTTCCGCGGGAGTACGCCAACGTGCTGGATGCCGCCGCCGGCGGCGCGGGTATTGGCCTGAAGCTGGCCGCCAACGTGGGCGCCATGCTGCTGGCTTTCATCGCCCTGGTTGCCATGGCGAACTATGGCCTGGGCCTGGTCGGCCTATCCCTGGAGCAGATCTTCGGCTGGATCTTCTCGCCCATCGCCTGGGTCATGGGCGTGCCCTGGGCCGAAGCCAACGTCTTTGGCAACCTGCTGGGCACCAAAATTGCGGTCAACGAATTCATGGGCTACATCGCCCTGGGTGAGGCCACCCAGAGTGGAGCCCTGTCACCGCGCAGCACCGTCATCGCCACCTATGCGCTATGCGGCTTTGCCAACTTCAGCAGCATCGCCATCCAGATCGGCGGCATCGGCACCATCGCCCCCAGCCGCCGGGCCGAAGTGGCGGCCATCGGTTTGAAGGCCATGTTCGGCGGGGCCATTGCCTCGTGGCTAACGGCCACCATTGCTGGCGTATTGGTGGGCTAGAGCATGCCGCGGTTGCAATTGAAACCCCTGGCAGAATACGGTTATGAAACCGAACTGACCGTGCGCACCACCGACCTGAACTATGGAGGGCATCTGGGCAACGACCGGTTGCTCTCGCTGGTGCACGAAGCGCGGGTGGCCTGGCTGGCCTCCCATGGTTGGAGCGAATTGGATTGCGCCGGGGTGGGGCTCATCATGGGCGACGCGGCGTTGGTCTATCAGGGCGAAGCTTTCGCCGGCGACTGCCTGACTTTTGAGGTGAGCGCGGCGGAAAATTCGCGCAGCGGGTTTCGGTTGTTTTTTCGGGTGACGCGCGCGGGCGGTGGTGGCAACGACCCCATCGCCCTCATTGAAAACGGGATGATCTGCTTTGATTATCAGGCGCGGAAGGTGGCGGCGCTGCCGGCGGCAGTGGCTGCTGTTTGTGCTAACACCTGACTCAGTCGCGACTTCCGCTCCCTCCCCCCGGCTATTCAATTGACAATCACCTATCATTGAGGTAGGCTACGGCCTTATCAAACAGGCTTTAAATTCGCCTATCCAACACCAGAGAGGTCACACAAAACCCAATAGCCCCATCCGCGCGGAGGTCCGCCATGAAAACAAGACTCGCCGCCCTGTCGGTCCTGACCGTCCTGGTCACGATGGCCATCGTCTGGAATCCGAGCCCGCCCCCCAGTCTGGAAACCCTATCTCCACCGGCACCTCCTCCATCGCGAAGAGCCGACCTCTCGGCCGGCGCCCCATGCCAGGAAGATCTTTTGGCCCGGCGCAACTATCAGGTGATGCGGCTCGCAGATCCGACGACGGGCAAGCTTCCGCCCGACATCCGGCGTCTCGAAAAGGTTTTTGCCGCGGGGATTCCACCTCGTGAATCCAGTGAGAAATTCTACAGTTGGACCTCCCGGGGTCCGGGCAATGTTGGCGGACGCACCCGCGCTGTGGCCATCGACGTCAGTGACCCCAGCTACAATACGATCCTGGCCGGTGGTGTCAGTGGTGGCATGTGGCGCTCCACCGATGAGGGACTCAATTGGTCCCTGACCACAGGCGCCGATCAGGTTCCTCACATTTCGTCGCTGGCCCAGGACACGCGTGCCGGTCATCAAAATATCTGGTACTGCGGCACCGGTGAAGGGGAGGGCGGCTCGGCGGCGTGGCCAACAAATGAATTCTAC
>DAOVTU010000591.1 GCA_030632925.1 Candidatus Krumholzibacteriia bacterium
ATCTGATTCACTACACCATCGATGCCAATCCGGTTTTTGATCCCTACCGTACAGAGCCAACCACTGGTGTGCGCGCAGGTTCTATTATCGCGAGTGAAAAGCGCATCCCCGAACCCACCACTTGGTCGTTCGACCTGCCCGACACCGGCCTGCTCTTCCCCGGCGATGTGCTGCACTACTATATCCTGGCCGCCGATGAAGTCGCGGGGGATGTGCAGTACTCCACCTTGCCCGCAGACACGGTGGGCTATAGCAACTTCAGCGACCCCTGGCTTTATGACCGGAGCTTCACGGTTAGGGCTCTGCCCTCCATCCACTCCGATGGGTTTGGCGGCTTTATGTTGCCGCAGATCCTGTTCTGGAATGATTTTGCCAATCGGGGCAATGAGGCCGAGTGGTATGGGGCGTTGGCCAACCATAGTCTTGCGCAGGGTCGGGATTACGACATCTACTACACCAACGCGCCCAGCAGTGGCGTCGGCAATGGTCTGGGCGGGCGCACGAGTGGATTGGCCCTCGAACACTACACTGAATTGATCTACACCTGCGGTGATTTGGGCGTCAATACGATCTCGAATGGAGATTTCAACAACGACGCTGGCGATGATATTGGAGCCATCGTGAACTGGATGAGTGAAGGCAACAAGGACCTCTTCCTGACCGGTGATAATCTGGCGAGCGATCTGGGCATCAATGCCGGGGCAGAGGGGATCTCGTTTTTGGAGACCGTCATGGGACTGAATGTCAGCACGAACGACATCCGGAGTTTCATCGACAATCAGATCACGCCGTTGGTGCTCGCTGTTCCGGGCAATCCTGTGTTTCAGACCGTCGACAGCTGGATCGCCTATGGCGGGTGTACCCAAATCAACACATTTGATGGGGTTACTACGCGCGCGGGGGCGACCCGATTGGCCGAATTCACCGATGCGAGCGGCAATCCCGGGGCCTATGGATATTCGGCCGCTACGCTGAATGTCTACAATACCACCAACCGCGTGGTCACGTTGCCGTATGATTTGGGCTACGTTTACACGGACCCCAATGCGAAGACTCTTGCCCCAATTTCGGACAGGTCCCGGATCCTGCGGGATATCCTGAATTTCTTTAGTATTGGGCACTGGGATCCGTCCAGTAGCCCGGATTTTCCGGTTGCTGAATTTGCGGTGACGAATTATCCCAACCCGTTCAATCCGAGCACGAAGATCTCGTACACGATCAAGACCGCCGGGCACCTGACCCTGAAAATCTACAACGTGCGCGGCCAGCTGCTGCGCACGCTGATCGATGGTCCGGTTGAAGCAGACGGCTTCGTGATGTGGGACGGCACCGACGATACCGGCGGTTCGGTGGCCAGCGGCGTGTACTTCAGCGACGCGCGCATGGGGATCGATACGCAGGTGAACAAAATGATGCTGATCAAATAAAGGATGGCCCGATGAAAATCCGCGCAGTGATCAGTCTTGTCAGTTCGATTCTGCTCATGGCAGCGACTGCCTCGGCCGCCGAGTTGCCGGCCCGGGCCCGCGGCGTGCAGACCATCACCGGCGGCAGTTCGGTGCTCCATAAGGCCGCAGGCGATACCATCGACCTGATGGGCCCCACGGGGTCCAGCGCGCCTTACATCGGCGATTTCGAAATGGGTTGGAACGATTGGACCACCGTCGATATTACCCGCCCGACGACAAGCCATTGGCAGGTCAGCGGCTACAACCAGGCTGTCGCAGGCAATCTGGCCGCCTGGTGTGGAGACATCAGTATCGCCAGTTGCAACGATTCCCTGGATGCCGTCGGTGGTTACGGCAACAGTTGGCATGATCTGCTCGGTTACCGGGTGGCCGTCGCCGATCCAGGCGCCAGCGCCACCGTGACGGTCTCGGCCACGCTGCAACACGACACCGAACCCGGCTACGACTACACCCGGCTGAGCTACAAGATCCATGGCAACCTCGGTTTTTCCGATGTCCAGTCCTGGGACGGCCAGGCCACGGTACAGGTGAACAACGGCCTGACCTATCTGCCGGGCGAATATGTCGACGGCACCGATGTGATGGTCCTGTGGCGAGTCCAGTCCGATGGTGGCTGGTCGGATCAGGACTGCTCCTGGCCCACGTCCGGTGCCTGTCAGATCGACGACATCACCGTGACGACGAGTCAGACCGGCCACGCAGACGTTGTCAGCTTCACCGACTTCCAGAACGGTACACTAGGTGATTGGTACCTGGAATATCCGGACGGCGTGGGGAATTTTACCGCCCTATGGTTGGGCCTCAGGGATATCGATCCCTGCGCCACCAACAACAGCCAGCAGGTGGCCTTCATCGATGACGGCCTCGTGGTGCCGGGCACCGGTGGCACGGAGTGCGTCACGTGGTGCTATGGCCCGGGCGGTTACATCGTCAACCATCAGGGCGGGTTGGCGGGGCCGGCTTCCCACCTTGAGAACGACATCATATCGCCGGTGATGACCTGGCCGAACGAGACCTACGACGGCTTGATCTACAGCTTCGATGTCTTTCGCCACGAAACCCTTGGCGCCGATGCACCGGGCATTTTCTACACCTGGGGTGTGCGCTCAGCCGATACCGACGATTCGGCGGGCGCAGGGGCTCAGGTCCTGGCTGAGCAGTCGTTCAGGGACCGCAATTTTGTGTACTACGGTGGGCCGGATTACTTTCGGATGACCAACGATGTGACTGACCTGATGAATGCCGGCCGGGATGAAGTCCAAGTGCGGTTGGGTGTTTACGAGCTCGGATGGTCCTGGGGCTGGTTTGGAGCCAACGGTTATCCAGCGCCCTATTTCGACAATGTGTCGGTGAAGGTCTTTCCCTATGTTGGCCCGGCGATTTCTGCCCGTGAGCTGGACTTGGCGCAGGACAACTTCCCGG
>DAOVTU010000276.1 GCA_030632925.1 Candidatus Krumholzibacteriia bacterium
ACCCGCGCGCCCGGATGGCGATGCCGGATGCGCACCACCACCGGCTCTTCGTCACCCGAGTCGGTCCACTGGTCGGGAAAATCCGGCACAGCCGCCTGAAAGTCCACCGCCAGCAAATGTCCCTGGCGCAGATCAGCTTTGCTGCCGACCACCAGTTCCTGCCGCTCCAGATCCAGTTTGAAAACATACAACGGATCGGCCGCGGCCACGCCCAGTCCCTTGCGCTGCCCCACCGTATAGTGAACCAGTCCGCGGTGACGGCCCAGCACTTTGCCCTGGCGGTCAACGATATTGCCCGGCCGGGTCGCCGGCGCATCCGGTTGGTCGGCAAACAGGAAACCCCGGTCGCCATCGGGCACAAAACAGATTTCCTGGCTGTCTCTTTTCTCGGCCACGTTCAGGCCCAACTGGCGTGCTGCCTCGCGCACCTGGGGCTTCACATACCAGCCCAACGGGAACACCAGACGGGGAAACAACTGCGGCGAAATCCGGTGCAGAAAGTAGCTTTGGTCCTTGCCGTCGTCCAAGCCGCGCATCAGGCGGGCTGCGTCGCCTTCGCCCCCGATGCGGGCGTAGTGCCCCGTGGCAGCAAAGGCACAACCCTGACGGTCGGCCAAACGCACCAGCTCGGGAAAGCGCACCACGCTGTTGCAGGCCAGACAGGGGTTTGGTGTTTCGGCCTTCATGAATTCGGTAATAAAAGGATCGATGACCTGGGCCTGGAAGGGTTCTTCCACGTTGCCCACCCAGTGGGGCGCATCAAAACTGAACGCCAGGCGCCGGGCGTCGTCAATAGCTTCCAGTGAGCAGCAGGATTTTTCAGTCAGCTCGACTTGATCTTCGGAGTAGCAGAAATTCTTGAAGGTCACGCACTGGACTTCGCACTCCAGCGCCTTGAGCAGCGCCAAAGTCACCGCACTGTCCACCCCACCGCTGATCCCCAGCAAAACCCCGGTGCCGGGCGGCAGTTGCCGCCGCAGCACATCGGGAATTTCCAGCGGGAAGGTCACTTCACCGCACCGGCCGCCGGCGCATTCATCAGGTCCTGGACAATTTTGACATTGTCCCGCGAACGCTGTCCGATGTCCCCGTCCGGATCATACTTGGAGGCCAATTCCCACTCGGCGATGGCCTCGCGGTAGATTTTTTCCTCGGCAAACATGATGGCCAGGTTGTAGTGGGCCAGGGAGCTGTGCTCGTTGTATTCCAGCACGGTCTTGAACTCGTTCATGGCGTCCTTGACCCTACGCTGGCGAAGGTAAAGCGAGCCCAGATTGCAACGGGCCTTTTCGTCGGTCGGATCCACATCCAGTGCCAGCAGGTAGTACCGCTTGGCGTTGGCCAAACGTGCGTCACGTTCCTGACGGCTGCCCATCTGCTCGGCCCGGTCATCCCACAACGAACCCAGATTGACCATGGGCTCGAGGAATGTGCTGTCCTGGGCCACGGCCGCGCTGAAGTACACGTCGGCACTGTCCAGCCAGGTGTTGACCGTGGCGTCACCCCAGCCTACGGCGCGTGCTGAATCACTGGCCATGGCGTAAAAACGGTTGCCCAGCAGGTAATTGGCAAAGGCATTAAAAGGCGCTTCGCCCCGGGCCAAAACATGCAGCGTATCGTTCAGGGCCTGGCCCTCCAAAACAGCCGCGCGCGTGATAAACTTGTCCAGCGGAGTCTCCGGCACTTCTTCCTTACAACCGGTCAGAAAAGCCGCCATCACCACGAGGGCCCACAGCACCAATACGAATTTGCGCGTCATCGCTAAATCTCCTTGCTCATGAAATTGTCTACCACCAGGCCTCAAGGCCGGTGACCGAAACGCCCATGCGATACACATCGCTCTGCACGCCGTTCTTATCCATGTCCCCGATTACTCCGTAGGAAAACGAAATGTCCAACTGCCCGAGGCCCCGGCCAAAGGCAAAGCCCGTGCCCATACTCACGGTGTATTCGTCAATGGGCTCGCCACCCACGCGATAGCCCCAGCGATGATAGTTGGCCCCCAGACGCAGCGGCAAATTGCTCAGACCCGCCCGGCGTTGGTTGGCCTTCATGCGTTCCAGGCCGAAGCCCAGCATCTGTTCGTCTTCCATGTCGGCGGCCCAGTCGTCGTTGCCGCTGAATTCAGTGAATGGCATGTACTGCGCATCCGCGCCGATCTGCCACCGGTTGGTGAAGCGGAACTGGAATCCCGCCATGTACTCTTCCGGCATGTGCATGTCCCAGGAATCCTTAAATCGGGTCGTCACCCCCGCGACCGTCACGGTCCGATCAACTCCCAGATCGTAAGCGGGAGTCCACGAGGCCCCCATGCTCAGGCGGTCAAAGGGCTTCCACAACACACCCAGGGTGAAGGAAGTGCCCTTGAAAAGGTCCTTGGTTTCCTTGAAGGTCGGATCCACCCCAACGCTGTCAAACCCCTCATTGAAATTCTCGAGAATGGAACCGCTTTCCAGGTTCACGGCTCCCGAAACCGAAAGCCCGCCCACCGGACGCCAAGCAACTCCGAGTGGCACCTTGAATCGCGTGCCTTCACGAATGACAACCGTACCACCGTCGATAATGGTGTCACCCACGGCCCATGCACTCGCGTCCTGCGAATCCCAGCGGGTACTGCCGTTCATACTGAAGCCGGCCGTCACGCCCAAGCGATTCTTCATGACCGGCAAGGCGAACTGCAGCCCAGGCGAATACACACCCGAGGTATTGCGCCCATCGGTGCCATTATCTGAATCAGTGACTTCACCGTATCCCGTGTACTTCAACACCACATGACGCAGATAGGTCAGCGAAGCAATGTTCTTGAAACCGGGATGAGTCGTATCGGCCACGGCCATGCCCCAGCCCCCGCGCCCCACCATGCGGGCATCGTCGGGGCTGATCCGCTGACCCACATTGGCTCCGGCAAAGGGTGTTTGAGCCATGGCTCCGGTGGCCAATAAAACCAGCACCACGGCCACGACCAAGCCCAGGGTTGTGTTCATTTTTTTCAATTGCCGTCCCCACTCAGTTCGTCGACCACGCTGTACCAGATCTTCAATTTGGGCCGATTCTCAGGGTCCGGATCATTCAAGCCCAGAAAACTCATCTGCCGATAATAATAGCTCGGTTCCGTAACATCGGGCGGACGGCTGCCGAAGGGGAAAATCCCGGCGTCTTCGACGGCACTCAAGAGGAAACCACGCGGTTCTTCATTCACCCGGTTGACGGCGCGCCGAATACCGGTCGTGATCGGAAACTCGATCACGTAATCAACGCTCGGACGCAAATTCGAGCGAAAATCCAGGGGATAGATCCGAGTGCTGTCAGCAAGAGTCGAAACATCCAGGCGCGCAGCGGGGTCGTCCATGACCTCCATCACAATTTCTGAAATCATCACCGAGAAATCCGGTCCATAGCTGATGCTCGTATCATTGACCACCGACAGGACTGCCCGGTTGATCACGGCATTTTCGGGCAACCGGGACAGATCGAATCGCAGGGCCGGATAGGAACGCAATCCTGTGCGCAGGAGAAATCCGCCATCGGCCTCAGCCTGTGTTCGAGGGGCATCGGGTACAGTTTCAAATACCGTGGCATCGTTGTCGGCCCCGATCAGCACGTTGTCGGAATCACCAAAATCGACGATGAGATTCGGTCCCGCCAACGACCCTGCCGCGAGAACCGGCAACTCCGCGGCAAATTTCCATTCATTGGAGGCAAATCCCACCTGGCCCGGATCCGACAAAGGACCCAACTGCACCATCACGCCGACTTTGACTCCGTCGGCAACCCACCGCAGAAAGGTGGTTCTGTCCAAAAGTATCGAAGGTTCATTGCCGATGTGACCAATAAAAAAGTCATCGTTGATCTGAGCGCCATTGAAGGGCGGTATCGACGCCGGATAATCGGCCATGGCCATATTGTCGAATGGCGAGTCCAATTCGTGGACAAAGAAATAAAGAGTCTCCGGGTACCCCGTTGGCACAAGTGTCGTGGTCGTGTCCGGCTCCAGGCCCGTATCGTCGATCGTGACGATCGTCTCGAACGGTTCGTAGACCAAATACTTGGTCAGACTCAATCTGACCGAGTTGATATTATCGAAGGTGAAATCTTCAATCGGGTGTTCCTCGGTCGCGATATCCGCAAAATCAAAATTCACCACAAAGGAGGTTTCGGTTCCGCCTTCACTGCCAAGATATAATGTCGGCAGATCCTGGATCATTTCGTCGGAATCATCCACCCGGATACCAGCGAACGACTCGATAGCCACAATTTCCAGCGATGACAAGGTCGAATCGATCTGGTTGTCGATCAGGTCTCCCCCCAGAGGGTTGGCCGGATCGTTGGTACAACCTCCGGACACCAGAACCAGGGCCCAGGCCAACACCACGGCCAACGCCGTCAGCACTGCCGGTCTCCGTCCCGAGGCTCCTGCCTTCTTCGCGATACAAGAATCCTTCAACGCGAGCTCCTCTTTTTCATTCTCAGCCAACTCATTGTCCACGGTCTCACTGTCCACTGTTTTATTGGGGCCCCCGGGCCGACAAACTCACGCGGGTAAAGCCGCTCTGCTTAATGGTGTCGATCAATTCAACAACCTTGCCGTGCGAAGCGCTTTCGTCGGCGCGCAGCACCATGCGGTCCTCTTTGGCCGAGGCCCGCAACTGCCCAAGAAGTTCGCCCAGACGGGCCTCGTCAACCAAAGTATCGTTCAGAAAGATCTCACCACCGCTGGTCAGGTACAATATGCTGGGCGTATCGACCGTCTCGGTGGCCGTCGCCGAACGCGGTAAAACCAGGTTGATGGCCGGCTGATTCTTAAAGGTCGAAGTGACCATGAAGAAAATCAGCAGCAGGAACATCACGTCAATCAGGGTGGTGACGTTGATGATCTGCCCGCGGCCCTTTTTTTCCTGCCGGAACTTCATGACACCGACTGTTTCTGTGCAGCGCGAGCCAGACTGCGCCGGCGCAGGGCATCGAGCACCTTGGAGGCGTAGAACTCCAGGTCAAAAATGATCCGATCGGCACGGCCACTCAACCAGTTGTGGGCCACCAGGGCTGGAATGCCGACAATCAGCCCCGCAGCCGTTGTCACCATGGCCTCGGTGATGCCGCCCGAAAGCGTTTCCGGATTGCCCAAACCCGCCATCGAAATCGTACCGAAAACCCGGATCATGCCGACCACCGTACCGAGCAGCCCCCGCCGAGGTGCCACCGCGGCCACAATGTCCGGCATGCCTATGGTACTTGGCAATCGTGTGGCGGCCTGGCGCCCCGCTTCTTCCAGCACGTCACGCATGACTGTCCAG
>DAOVTU010000596.1 GCA_030632925.1 Candidatus Krumholzibacteriia bacterium
ATCTGTATCCGGCGCAGCATGTGGATGCCGGCATGACGGTGGCCGAGTCCCTGCGACTGGCCAAGTCGGAAATGACGTTGAGTTCCAGTTTCCGGACCAATTCTCAGCGTTATAACATGTTCGGTGATCCGGGCCTGCGCTTGCCAAACCCGGTCGATGATTTGACCCTCAGCCCCGCGAGCCTTGATACGTTGCGGGCTGGTGCGCGCCAGACGGCGATTCTCGCCGGTGGGGGCAAGGCGTTGCTCGGCGCTGGTGATCGGTACAATTTGCAAGTCGAAGAGTCGGCTTGGTACCGCCGCTTCCCCTACACTTCCAGCCTGGCCGAAACCACTTTCGTGAAGACCGGCTCACCGGTTTATGTAGGCACCGGCACCATGGGCAGTGGAGACCTGGTCGTGCCCTTCAAGGTGCCGGTCCAGTTGCGGTATGGAGACTTGGCCCGGGTTCGCCTGCTGGTCGAATCCCCCGACGGCGACCACGTGGCGGTGCAGCAGATTTCATCTGTCCGCTCGGCCACTGGACCTAACGATGATCTTGTCGGCCCGTCCATCAATCTGGCCTTTGAAGACAACCGCTACCGCGTGCGTCCCGGTGCCGAACTGATCGCCGCGCTGAATGATACCAGCGGTATCGCCATCCTGGGCACCAGTCCGGGCAATTCGCTGCTGCTGGAACTGGACGACACCGGTTTCATGACCGATGTGACCCGCGAGTTTGTCTACGACCCCGAGAGCTACACCAACGGGCGTTTGGTTTTCCCATTGCCGGCTGATTTGGCCAATGGCCGCCATAAGGCGGCTTTGCACGCCAGCGATGCCCTGGGCAACGTGGGCAGCGATACTTTGAGCTTTGAAATCGTACCCGCCGGGGTGACGGGCATCAATTCGGTGACCCTTTTTCCTAACCCAACGCCGGGTTACTGCCGATTAATATTCGAGTTGAGCGACCCGATGGAGGTGCAGTGGGACATTTACACACTGGCCGGCAGTCGCTTGCGCAGCATCCGGACCCAACTGAGCGCTGGGCCCCAGATCCTGGAATGGGATGGCCTGGACGAGCGGAAAGACGAAATCGCCAACGGCACGTACCTGTATGTCCTGCGGGGCAACGGGGCGACCGCTGAGGATAGAGAAATTCGAAAGACGGGTAAACTCGTCATCATGCGGTAAAGCCGCCGCCGCGGGGCTCCCTCAGCTCTGCGGTGTTCACACGACCGGAGGTATTCGGAATGAAGAGGATTGTCATCGCGACCGTCATGGGCGCCCTGATTTTTGGCATGGGCAGTACGGCTTTTGCCGGTTCCGGCGCTGGAGCCATCAACCTGAGTTTTCCCATCGGTGCGCGTTACAACGCCCTGGGTGAGTCGGGCACGGCCCTGGCCCAGGATGTGACCGCCATCTGGTGGAATCCCGGTGGCCTGGGCTTTTTGCCCCAGCGTCCCAAGCAGCATGATGTGCATGTGATGCAGTCGAGTCTGGCCGAAGGCCTGGCTGACGACATCGGCCTGTACTGGGGTGGCTATGCAACGCCCATGGGCAACCACGGTGCCCTCGGTTTTGCCATCAACTACCTGGACATGGGTGAGCAGCAGGGGACGGACGAGAACGGCGAATCGACCGGCACGTTCCGCTCCTACATGTTCGCCTTCAGCGCCACCTATGGCGTGCAGGTGAGCCGCAACCTGGGCATCGGCCTGGGCGCAAAATACTTCCGCGATCATCTGGCCCCGGACAACAACCTGCAGGACACCCAGGGCAGCGGCTCGGGCGACAGCTTCGGCGTCGATCTGGGTATGCTGTGGAAGGTGCCGGCCATTCGTTCGAACATTGGTTTGGCTGTGGCCAATTTGGGGCCGGACATTGTTCACGTTGACAGTGACCAGTCTGATCCCATGCCGCGCAAGGCCACTCTGGGTGTTGCCTTCAGCATGTACCACAGCGAGTTCATGGGCGTGCTGCTTGTGTCCGACTACCTGGTTCCCTTGTATAAGTGGAAGGGCAACGACTACGGCTTTGGTCTGGAGACCGATCAGGCCGAGTACGGCTTCGGTGTGGAGTGGAACTACCTGCGCTCGCTGTACGTGCGCTTCGGTTACAAGAGTGCCGACTACGGTGACATCAACGATACGACCTTTGGTTTTGGTGTAGACATGGAGCGTTGGGTTGGCCAGGCCATCAACTTCGACTTCGCGTCGGTGCCGCAGGCCGAGGGCCTGCCCAAGGTGAACCGTCTGTCGTTGGCGTACCGTTTCTAGGCAACTGTCTACGGACCCCCCTGATTAAGGAGAAAGGCTTTGCAGCCTTCAGTTAATGCTACGATCCGGAGCCGCCTGCGGGCGGCTCGGGTCCCTGCCACGACCAGTGGTCTGACTTCCCTGTTTGTCATGCTGGTGCTGTGGCTGATTCTGGTCGGGAATTCCCAGGCAGATGAAAACCATCGTTGGGAAAATCTGCCGGTCCGCAAATGGGATGCGAACGAAGTGCGGGCCCTGCCCAACGGGCAGGAAATTCTCGACGCCGAACTCCGCCGCCAGGGGGAGTACAACCGGCGTTGGCACATGGTGCACGATTTGGTCGGTGGGCAGCACATTTCCCGTATCAACCAGGAGCTGCGCAAGAAGCAGGGGCTGGGGGCGAGTCGCCTCAATGTCAACGACGACCGGCGCGACATGGCCAAAGCCATCGAACCGGATGTGCTGCGGGTGCTGCTGATCCGCATCGGTTTTGAATCCAACCGCGATTCTCATCTGACGACCATCGAGCCCGGTGGCGACTTCATGCTCGACCCGCTGGCCGATCCGGGGCCCCTGGAGATTGATCCGCCGCCCCACAATAAGGCTTATTTTGAATCGCAC
>DAOVTU010000506.1 GCA_030632925.1 Candidatus Krumholzibacteriia bacterium
AATCAACTAATCACCCAATCAACCAATCAACTAATCACCCAATCAACCAATCAACTGATCAGCCAATCAGCCAATCAACTAATCAACCAATCAACTAATCAACCAATCAACTAATCAACCAATCCCCAGTGAGCCGACCGGTATTTTTCCGGTCGGCTCAAGGCGGATTAGAACATTTCCCGCCACCAGTGGATCTCGATTTGGGGGATACCGGCCTGGCGGGTTGCGGTATTATATTGTCCGGAGCCGAAGGAGTCGACGTCGCCGCCGACCGTCTGCACGTAAATGTGTTGGTCTTCGACCATCGGTGCGGCCAGCACATTGCCCACCATGATTTCCAGAAGCGGGGTATCGGTCGGGTTATCCATGTCAAAGGCATACAGTTTACCCGCATTGGCATCGAAGCCGGCATCGCTGTTGGCGGCCAGGTCACAGGGATCCTCGGTGTCGCCGGTGGAGGTCCCAAAATAGATGTTGCCCGCTGCGGCAAAGGCCGAGGCGTAGATGCGGTGGCCTTCGGGCAGTTCAAAAAACCAGTCCAACGCCACCTGGCTGTCGTCACACAGCCCCTTGGCGGCGGTGTCGCGGTAGGCATAAAACAAATAGCGCGTGTCGGCAAAGTTGATATCCTCATCGTAGTACGGGCTGTCGCCGGTACCAAAGAAGATGCGGATGTCGTAGGTCATCTGGCCGGTTATATCCACGCTGTTGCTTGAGACCACCGTGGGTGAGGCGTAGATGGGCTGGTAGTGCCAACCGACAGGCACCAAGTTGTCATCGCGGTCGGTGAAATCCGTGTTGATGACACAGTGGCCGATGCTGTATTTGACCGTTTCCGGGTCATCGGGTATGTTGATCTTGTACAGCCGCCCCTTGTCCGATCCGATGTAGAGCCGGTCCACATAACCGTTGCCGTCCGAATCCACGACGGTGGGCTGGCCGCTTAAAATACCGCCGACGCCGGCCGGTTCGGCATCCAGGTCAATTTTTTGCACCAGGCTGCCGTCGGCAATGTCGATGACGAAAATCGACGGGTACAGAGTGTCGTCGTAGGTTTTGCCGGACACGAAAAAGGCCACCCATTTGGCGGTGCCTTCATAGAGAATACGGCCGATCTGGGCCACCGAGGGCGAGGAGCGCGAACGGAACAGATCCGGATCGGCAAACTCCCACATGAATTTGGGTGCGTCGGGGTCGGTGACATCCAGGCAGAAGATGGTGTCGCCGCCGTTGCCTTCGGCCGACAGCAGCACGGTGCGCCAGGCGCCGTCGGTATGCACGTCGGCCAGGGCCGTGGAGGCGTCCACGTAGGCCTGGTCATCGCCCTGCAGGTAGTTGTTTTTAAGCCGCGGCAGCAGGTTGGTCGGGATAAAGGCCCACAGTTCTTCGCCGGTGCCGTAGTAAGGCTGACAATCAACCGAGCAGGAAGTTCGGCAGGCATCCGGGCTCGAGTCGTTGGGATCCTTCCACTGGAAATAGCCGCGATTTTCGCTAACGCCGGTGCATGGATTTTCACCCCAGCGAAAAACGCCGGTGTCAAAGGCATGCAGCATGCCGTCGCGCGCACCGACGTAGACCACCGAGCGGCGGCCGGCGTGGGCGTCTCTGAAATCCCGATAGCCTTCGCGGTCGTGGTAGCTGTTTGGCTTGTCTTCGAGAACGGCCGTGCCATAGTACCAGGTCGAGGACGCGGGCGGGGTGGCCACCGCCGGCACCGAGTGGTCGAGCGCCCCCAGGATCCATTCTTTTTCGACCAGTTTGCCGTTGCCGTCGCTATAACCGCGGGTCCAGTTGATCAGCCAGTTGGCGTCGGCCGCGCTGAAGGCATTGTCGTTGTCCAAATCATATATGTACCCGCTGGGTATTGCGGCCGAGTCGTCCAGACCCAGCTCGGCGGGCAGCACAACATCTTCCTTGAACTCGCGCAGGGTGCCGCCCGAGTTGTATGAAAAGTAGCTGTAGGTGGCCGTAATGGGCTGATCCAAGGTGGGCGCGGTGTTGAAGGTAATGCGGTACTGGCCGGTAAAGCGGTTGATCCAGCCGCTGCCGCCCAGGCTGCCGTCGAGCTCATCGGTGTGCCGGTCGGCAAAAGTCTCGCGCTGGTCGCTGATGCGCACGGTGGTGGCCAGCACCGGATAATTGGCCAGCTGCCCGCTGAAGGTGGTGGTCACCCCGTCGCCGGCGGCCAGCTGTTCGGCACTGCCGGCATCCACGACCTGCACGGTCACATCCGGGATGTAGATCGTGCGACCGCTGGGCTCCATCTGATTTTTTAGCACATCGCCGGCATCCCACAGCTCCGCAAGGGTACCGGTCTGGCTGGGGTCGATGGGGTCATAGATGCGGGTGCTTATCAGATGTCCGCGCAGTTCGGCCGAGGTCCAGTCCGCGGCCGGGGTTTCCATGCTGGCGCTGAACATCACGTTGGCCAGCACCGTGGGGGTGGCGCGGGCGATATGCCCCGAGACGCCCACCGTCATGTTCAGCGACATGTCGAGGATTATGGGCTCGCAGCCTTCCTGCCGGCTTTTCAACTCCGCGCGCCAGAGCAGCTCCCGGCCGCTCAGGCCCAGCGCGGTAAAGTCCACGCGCCGGGAGCGGTAAGTGTAGGCCGGGGTGCCCGGCGTCCAGTTGGTGACCGGGTCGCCTAAAACCTTCTGGTCGTTTACCAGGGTAAAATTGTAAACCTTGTCCCAGCCGTCGATTTCCACCCAGTTTGTCCCGGCGTCAATCGACAGCCAGTAGGTGATCTCGGTCAGCCCGGCACAGGCGGCGTCCGGCATGTAGTCCCACACGCCGAGGGTCACCCCGCTGTAGTGGGCGTCGGCATCTGCCGGTACGATGGCGGACGCGGGTTTGAGCTCCGCCGTGCCGCCGGTCTCGCGCTCGATGATAAAGACCACGTCGTTGTGGTCCGTGTCGCCGCCGCCCACCATGTTCTCGAAGCCTAAAATCCAGGCATTGGGATTGTCGGCGGGGGCGCCCACTATGACCGCCGGCCAGCGCACATCCCAGGCGATCGAAAGCGATGCGGTGTCGTCCACGTCGAAGTCCAAACCGAACTGGACATCGGCCCGTGCCAGGGCGTCTGTGTCCATCCAGCCGTCATCCTGGGAACAGCCGTCGCCGCTGCGGACGAGGCCCAGGTTGTATGTCTTTTCAAACGGGGCGCTATACGCCCCGCCCCAGTTCCGGTCGCAGTTCCATTCGGGATGGTTCGTTGTTTCCTGGCTGGTATACTTGCTCTGGTTCCAGGCGGTCTTGGTGTAATGATACATCTGGTCGTTTACCTGTAAGTAGTCCGTGACCGACACCCCTGTCTCCGGATTGGGCATATTAATTCTATAGGTATAGTCGTCGATCTTGAGGAAGAAGACCAGCTCGGTGCCGGCA
>DAOVTU010000037.1 GCA_030632925.1 Candidatus Krumholzibacteriia bacterium
AGCTTGGATGGCGGCCCGGGACTCGTCCTTGCGGGCCATGAACACGGCCAATGCCACAGCCTGTGCACCCTTGATGCCTTCAGGATGATCGTGGGTCACGGAGGCCGATTGTTCGGCGGCCGCCAGCACTTCAGTGGCCGTTTCAAAGGCCCACCCGACTGGGCTGACCCGCATGGCCGATCCGTTGCCCCAACTGTTGTAGGGACCCATATCCGCCTGGATTGTCCACTTCTTGAAGCTTTCGCCGTACCCCGCCAAAGGATACAGGCGGCCAAAGATGCGATAGTTCTCGGCGTAGTCGGCGTCGGTCAACAGCGAGAAGGCCGTGGCCACCGTGAGCACCGAATCATCGGTGAAGGTGCTGCCCTCGGGGAATAGCGGGATGTCGACCGTTTTAACGGCATGGTGTTCAAAGGTCGAACCCAGGATATCGCCGGCGATGGCTCCGATCATATCGGTCCCCTTATTGCGGTGGTGGCGGCAGGTCTTCGTTCAGGAAATCGGCATGTTCACTGGAGATGAACTTGCGGATCACGTTTTCACCTGGCAAGAGCACAAAGACGAAGGCCCCAAAGTTGGCGTTATCAGCCCCACTTCCCAAGCGATGATCATAGACACCGATCGCGGTCACACCGGGCGTTTCAGGAGTACTGCCCAGCAGGAGATCCAAATCTCCCAGCGGGAAGAAAATCTGGCCGCGATCGTTCATCGTATCAGTCACAAAGATGCGTCCCGAACCGTCGACCGCAACATCGGTCGGAATGTGGAATTCACCCTCGGCAGATCCCGGTCGTCCCACCCAGTCAGTCTGACCGCACTCTGCGGCGAAACCCAGTACAAAATCACTGGCCGGGGGCACCAGACAGGCCGAGTCCTCAAATGGCACGGCTATCCCTCGCTGGGGATCTTCCACACCCGGATCGGACGAGGTATCGGTCACATCCGGCGTGGCATCAAAGCGGATCACCCAGTTTCGATTCGTATCGACATCGCAGACCAGGAAACGGTTTTCGCTGTCAGTGGCCAGGCCGGCGGCAATGTGCACAAAGCGCGCGGCGTCGCCATCACTGCGGGCCAGAATTCCATTGGAAGTCAAACCGGCAAACACGTCAAAGGCATAGCGGTGGATCACGCCGGCTACGGTGTCCGACAGATACAGGTAGGTCAGGGCACCAGGCACCTGATCGATACCGGCATCGTTGACGGCCATGGCCACCACCGTATCGACATCCGGCAGGGAAGTCGAACCCAGCAATTGCAGATCCGAACCCGAATACCAGTTCACCTGTTTGATGTCTTCTTCCCAGACAAAAACCAGGTTGCTGTCTTCTTGGACACACAGGGCCGCCGCGCCACTCAACCCACCCACCGAATCGCTTTGGCTGAAGGTGAGATTACGCTTGGACAGGGTATCGGCCGTCAGGGTGAACAGACGCCCCTGGGAAACCACCAGGTCCACAACCGGTTCGGTGGCCTGGAAATTCGCCCATTCACGGTACAGACTGATGCCAAACAAGCCCTCGGGCTCGGGAATGGCGATTTTATCACCACAACCACTCAATACGGTCAACGCTGGAGTGGCCAATACCAGAAGCAGCAGCCAGATCAGATGCAGACGGGATCTCATCGGTCCCTCCTTCGCCAGGCGTCAGAATTCTTTTTGCGCACCAGCGGCGACAGATCAACCGAGATGTGATGGATGGTGCCGAAGCTGCCCAGATCGCTGTAGGCGTAGTCCACCTTCAGCAACATCTGCTTGCGCTTCAACTCGACGCCGAAGCCCGCCGCAAAGCCGCCTTCGGCCCGGCTGGTTTCGTAGCCCACGCGCAGGAACAGGATCTTGTTCATGCTCAGCTCACCGCCCATGCGGAAGCTTTCCTTGTAGTCCGAAGGATGGGCAAAGTCGACCGAGGTCAAAAAGCCCATCTTCTGGCTCAGGATCCAGGTCCGCGCGGCGCCAAACTGCCCCACGGTCGGCGCGGCAAAGCGCTGGAAGTCGTTGGCCGCCACATAACCGTCCGACAGGGCCGGCGGCGTGCCATCGGGCTTCATGTCGTTGCCGAAGTTGCGCACCGAGAAGCCGATTCGGGTATCGCCCAGGCCTACGTAATAGAGAATGCCCAGATCGGCGAACAGCGCCTTGGTCTGGAATTCGTCCAGGTTTTCCTGGAAGTACTTGACCGTGCCACCGATGGAGAACCGGTCAGTCATCGAGCGAGCCACACTGGCGCCCACGAAGAACTGGTTGGCGTTGAAGTACTGGCCGGTGCCCTCCTGATGCAATTCATCAGTGCGCAGGATGTCGCCCGAGCGCAAAACGCCCATCGACAAGCCATAACCGAAGTTTTGACCTCGCTGATGATAGCTCAGATTCTCCATGGCGATGCCGGCGGTGTATTCGGTGTGGCTGAAGAAGAAGTTCTGCCGTCCCGGCGTGCGCATGATGCCCGCCGGATTCCAGAACAGGGTCGAGCCGTCGTTGGCCAGGGCCGAGTAGGCCTTGCCCATGGCCACCGCCCGGGCGCCCACCGGCACGCGCAGGAACTGCGCCCCCGCGGTGCCCACGTTTTCTTCACCAAACAGTCGGATAAACTCCGTCGCCTGGGTTGGTGCCGCCATCAGGGTGGTCAGCATCAGAACCGCCAATGCCATTCGTATTCTTACCATGAGTAGCTCACCCCCCACATGATGACCCGGGGGTTCTCGATGTAGCTCGGATTGACCACGCCCTTGGCGTATTCTTCGCTGTCAGTGCTGCCATCGAAGATGATTTCCCCATCGTTGTCGAGAATGATGTTCTCATTGGTCCAGCTGGGGTTGTAATCGCCAAGCCTGTAACCTTCACCGGTCCAGGGGTTGACCCGCCGGTAGTTTTTGTGGTTCAGCAGGTTCCGGGCTTCGATGTAGAAGGTGACCTTCTGACCATTCTCGAATTTCCAGAACTTGTTCATGCGGATATTGAAAGTGCTCTTGTAGGGACCGAGCGAACTGTAGTCCTCGCCCCGGGTGATCTCGCCGCCACCTTCGACGCCGTCATAGGCCAGGTAGGGCGTGTAACGCTGTCCGGACTCGGCCCGTGCCAGCAGGTTGATGCTCCAGTTGGCCGGTGTCTGCCAACCAAAGATCACCGGGCGATCGGAATCGAAGACCGAGAAGTCCGCGTTCAGACTCACGGTCCAGGGTTTGTCCCAGACCAGAGGGCTACGCGTCAGGCCACCGACGCTGATGCCACCTTCGTCGCCTCCGAACTGGGCGTCGAGGAAGGCCTGATCCGCGTCACTGTTGGTACCGGTGGTGCGTTGCAGCTCGGCACTGGCCGAACCGCTGAGCCAGCGAATGGTCCGCTTGATGACGCTGACTTCCAGGCCCAGGCTGCGTGCCGAGTCACCGTTGAAGTAGCGCAGCGGCTGCACATCCTTGGTCCCGGTATCGTTGGGGTCGGGTGTTTCTTCGGCCCCGATGGCCCGCGGATCCAGGCTGACGGCCTTGGCGTAGTCGTAGATATCCCGATTGAAGAAGGTGACACCCATGCTCCACAGCCCGCCAAATTCGTGCTGCACGCCGGTTTCGTATTCGATGGTCACCTTGGGGTCCAGATCCGGATTACCGAGCAACTGGATATCGGCCGCCACCTGCGCTTCCAACTGGGGATACACGTAGGCGAAGCGGGGCCACTGGCTGAAGTGGCCGTAGTTGAAGAAGAACTTGTCCCGCTGGGTGACCGGGAAGCTCAGACCCAGACGGGGCGAAACCCGCATCTTCCATTCGTAACCGCCAAACGGCAGGGTCTTGCTGTAGAACTCGTCGGCCATTTCCTGGGTGATGAACAGGTAGTCGTCCGGGCTGCTCATCACTTTCTGGACTTCCTTGCCCGGCGCCCAGACGTCGGCCCGCAGGCCGGCATTCACGATCAAGCCCTTGTATTCCAGGGTGTCCTGGAAGAAGGCTGCACCGGTCAGGGGAGTGGCCCGAAAAATGTCCTGCGCCTCGCCCAGGGTGCCCGGGTCCGGATCAGCCAGGTTGTCCTTCAGGTCGATCAGTTGCATCTCGGTCAGGCTGAAATCGAAACCCGTCTTGAACTTGTTCATTTTCGCGCCCATGAAGGAGTAGGTCCCCTTCAGGGTGTACGACTCGACATAATGATCATGCCAGCGGTCGGCGCTGCCGGGGAACTGATTGTCGGGCCAGGTGCTGCGGGCCAGGGGTTCGCCGTTTTCGTCCCAGCCGTTGCGCGGTTCGTAGGTCGTGTAGTCGTCGTTGCCGTTGACGTTGGAGTGCTGTCGGCTCCAGTTGCGACCAAGGGTCAACTCGTACCACGAGTTCTCGTTCAGCACCTGCCGATAATACAGCTGCGACAGGATGTTCTCGTTGGTGAACACCATGTACTTGTCCAGGTTGTCCATGAAGGGACGCGGGTAGCCTTCACCCGGCAACCTGAAGCCCTGGCTGATGGCCACGTTGCGGCTCATGTTGAAATTCAGCTTATGGCGCGGTGTGAAATTCCAGGTCCACTTGGCCATGCCGTTCCAGTTGTTCTGTTGGCGGGGCGCCCAGAACTTGTCCGTATAGATGGGCGATTCCAGACGCTCCTGGCGGCTGTAGATCGGCAGGTAGCCATCCCGAATATCGGTCGAAGCGGCCACCAACACATACTGCGTGCCCGGCAGATTCAGGCCCAGCTTCCGCAACCCCGCGCTGATCGGATCGGGGCCAGAGAGGGAGGCTTTGACGATGTCGATGTTGTGGGACTCGTTGTAATTCGAGAACTCACGCCAGTCCAGATCATCGTTCTTGGGGACCGTATTGAGGCCGTAATCACGCTTAAAGCTGAAATTGCCCTCAACGCGATCGGAACCTTCCTTGGTCGAAACATTCACCACGCCACTGACAGCCTGGCCGTACTCGGCGTTGAAGCCACCGGTCAGCACCTCGACCTCGTTGATGATCGAGGGGTCGATGTTGTAACCGTAACCACCACCGGCCAGCGGATCGTTCACGTTCATGCCGTCGACCACGAACATGGTGTCATCGGCCCGGCCGCCACGAATGTGGATCTCATTGTCCTGCATCGTCACGCCCGGCTGCATGGCGATCATGTCGACCACATTGTCGAGGGCCATCGCTTCCATGGTTTCGGAAGTCAGGTAATGGGCGCTGCCGGTGCGTTCGACCTCGATCAGGGCCCGCTCAGCCGCAATGACCAGCGGTTCGGCCAGGATGGCGTGCACTTCGAGGCGAAAATCGAGATTGATGACCTCGCCCGCGTGCAACGTGACAGTCTGTTCACCCACGCCATAGCTGATGTAGCTGGCCTTGACGGTGTAGGTTCCCGGCGGCAGGCCCTTCATGATGTAGAAGCCGTCGGTGAAAGCCATCGTGCCCATGTTTGAACCAGCGATAAAGACGTTGGTGTAGGGCATGGACTCATCAGTCTCGTCATCGAAAATGCGGCCCTTGATGGTGCCGGGAGCCACGGGGGCATCCGGCGCCGTCCGGGTACCGACCTGGGCCAGGGCCGGCACCGCCATCATGACGACCAGCAGGGCTCCAACGAACGAGAGCAGGAAGTTGTTGAGGAGGGATCGTGTCACGGTGCCACCAGTCCCATCTCATCATCCAGAATAACCCTCAGGGCATTGATGACCTGGGTTTCGTCGAAGTATTCCAACTGCAGACCGAAGCTGACGACCGCAGCGAAAGCGGAGGTTGCGCGCTCTGGTCGACGCACGGCCACCACCGGATCGAAGGGCGGCCGGCGCGAGCCATAACAGCCCGAACATTCTTCCATGCGATAGAGAATTTCAGTACCCGCCAAAAGTTTGAGGCCAATGCCCTTGCCCTGAGGTGAGATTGTCGTCATGGGCAGCATGCCACTCAACTGGCCCAAAGCCTGTTTCCCCGTCGGCAACAACAATGCCGGGGCCGGGTCTCCGGTCGGGCTGACACCCAGCACACCCAGAATAAAGGACGGCGGCAAACCGGTGGTTGAACCGGCCATCACCTTGGAAACCAAAAGCAGTTGGCCGGGGTCCTCACCACCGGTGGGGTGGATATATTTTTCCAGGGCCCCTTCACGGGCTGCGGCCGTGGCCAGGTTCTCGCTCGTCACCCCGCCATCGGTCCAGATCACGGCGTCGAAAAGCCGCATGGTTTCCAGCAGGACAAAAGGATGATCGGGAAAACCGAACCAAAAATCGTAGAGGTCCCAGTTGTCGGCGCCAAAGCGGTCGTCCATCACGGCCGTATACAGGGCCCGCCCCAGGCTACTGGAGTTGTCCTTCACGTAGAGGATATTGCTCCTGGGTTCGCGCACTTCCCAACTGTAGGAGAAGACAGAGTCGGCGGCGGCCTCGTCGGTCACCCCCACCCTCAGGGTAGCCGGACCGGCGGGTAAGCCGGAGACCAGGACCTGAAAATCGCGCACCAGGCCGGTCTCTTCAAAGGGGACCCGCACCCAGTTGGTCAACGGGTCAGCCAGGGGATCACCCTCGTCATAGGTTTCGGTGGGTTCGTCCGGCGCCAGGGTATACCGATAGAAATCGTCCATGGTCTCGGCACCGTCGAGATCCAGGGCAAAGAAACGGAAATTGGCCGCGCCCCAGTTCCAATACAGCGTGTCGATGGGCGTGGTGCCCGACAGCGTGATTTCCCGCTGCATGTTGCGCAGGGGGTCAAAATCCGACTGGAAGTTGATGGCCGGCGGCGAATTGCGCAGGGGAATGAGCTGCACCAACGTATCGCTCAGGGCGCCGCGGTCATCCTTGCAAACCACATAGAAGACGGCTTCAGCGTTGCCCTGATCATCGGTGGCAAAGGTCATTGTGGTGTCGGTCTGAGCGGTGGTGTCCCAGGGTGCCGGCACGGCCGCATCGGTGCGGATCGACACATAATATTCCTGCACCCAACCGTCCTGGTCACTGCCATACCAGCTGAACTGCCGCTGGAAATAACTGGTGGGGTTGAGCTCAGCACCTTCCGGGGCCGAAACCGACATCCGGACCACCGGTGGGTTGTTGGTCACCGAATCGGGATCGAACGGATCATTGGGGGCACACCCGGCCATCCAGATCAGGCTCGCTGCAGCGATGGTCACCAGAGTGGCCGGCAACAGAATCAGCAATTTTTGCAGGCGGATTTTCCGCAATTCGGCACTCATTTGATGATCACCAACTTCCCACGTTGGATCTCGCCCGTAGCCAGATCCTCGACGACATAGATGTAAAGCCCGGTGGCAATGACCCGGTCGAAATCGCTCAGCAGGTTCCAACTGTGCTGACCGCTGCCGGGATCATCGTGCTCGATGGTCTTGACCAGTTCGCCGACCAGGGTGAACACCTGCACCCGGCTGCGCGCAGCCAGACCGGTGAACCACACCTTGCGGCCCAGTTCCTGTTCCCCGACGCGGGAGTCGAACAATGAGCCCGTGCGATAGGGATTCGGATACACGCCCACAGTGCCGGGGTTGTCGGCGCCGGAGGGCGCCGGGCCGGGATAGACCAGTTCGCCGTTTTCGTGGAATCCGCTGCGCAGCTCATCCAGGCCTTCACTCGGATCGACGGCGCTGAATGAGATCACCGAATACCAATAGGGGAAGCCGTCGAGCAGGTCGGTGTCGACAAAGCGCCGTTTTCCATTGGCCATCAGGGGCGGCAGGCCGGTGTCGAAACCGATGCCGTCGATGATGTCGAATTCGGCCACCAAGGTGGCAACTTCTTCGGGAATACCGGCGATGATGTCGCCCTGGAAGCGGTAGACGCGGTAGCCCTGGAAATCTTCCCGGGCCGTGGTCTCGCTGATGTGATGCTCAGGTGAGCGCAGCGGGCTGTCGGTTTGCAGCGGGTTGCCTTCGGAGTCCAGCGAGTCGCCGGGTGTCCAGGTCATGATCACCGAATTGTCTTCGAAGGAGAATTCCAGCCGCGGCGACGGTGGGCCAGCCACAATGGTGAACCCTTCGTCGTAGGCTTTTTGGGCCACCTTGCTATTGGCCTGCAAAGCCAACGAATCGACGCCCGCCACCAGCGCAAAAGTGACGTGCAGGGTGTCATTGGGCGCAAGGCTCGGGAACGGGCCGGTCGAAAGCAGGCCCACCCAATCCGAAGCGATGGTGTAATCCAGGGCCTGGGTCTCGCCCACGGTGAATGCTCCGTTGCCCATCAGTTGGTACTTGCCGGGCAATTCTTCGGTGGGTTCATCCGGGTTGACGTACCAATCGTCCTGGGCCGGCACATGGCGAAAAGCCCAGGCGTTGTAGGAAACCGGAGCTACGCCAACGGGCGGCTCAGGCACAGGTGCCGAGCCCAACAGACGCGTGCCGAACCAACTGGTGGCCAGGCCGTCATCCCCGTCATCATCGCGTTCCCACATCATCCAGATCTTGTCATCACCTTCGACGGTGGCATCCTCGGGCGCCCAACCGGGGGGTCCCCAACCACCATTCATGTCATCGTAGTAGTTCCAGCCCACGGCGGCCTGGGAATCGTAGGGGTTGGTCTGATCGGTATTGCCGACCGTGGTATCGTTCCAGTAACCCACGTAGACATTGGACAATTCGGTGCCCGAAACATTGATGATGGAGTAGTCGAGAATCACAAAATCATCGGCGAAAGGATCCGACCAGGCCAGGGCCCGCAAGACGACCTGCACGCCGATGGGAGTGTGGCTGGTGACATCGTTGCGAAAATCGTCGAAGGCCAGCTCGATATGTTGAGTGGCCAGGGCGCGAGAGTTGAAGTTGTCTTCGTTCTGGCGGTTGGACCAGATCTGCACCGGAAATTCCGCTTCGGTCAGATCGTTGAACTCGCGGGTTTCTTCACCGGCCGAAAGAGTCGAGGCATCCTGGGCCCCTGTGGAAACCAGGCGTTCGCCACCTGCGGTCTCGGCCCCAATCCAGATGCCACCCAGAAACAGGTGTTCCACATTGCTGAAAATGGGGTATTCACCCGAGGGTTGGCTGCCATTGCCATCAAACCCATTGCCGACGTAGCCCAGGTTGGTAATGGTCACGCCCAGCAAGCCCACATCCGTATAGATATCCGTCCGGGGCAAACCATACGCCGAGCTAAGGCAGGTCAGAACCGTCAGGAAGACGATGAGGGTCACGATGTTTTTCTGCAGCAGTCGATCCTTCAAACCCATGTCACTTCCCAGCAGGGGAGGAAAAATCGGTTCAGTCCGGGCGTCTCTCCCAGGCCGGATGGACCGATGAATTCCGTGGGGTTCGTTCCAAGGTAGCAAGACCCCCGGGATTTCTCCCTTCAATGCTGAAGAGTGGCCTGGGGGTGTGCGTTCCCTGGAAGGAACTTATTAACAATGTCAGGGGGAGGAAATCTAGCTTGTGACGGGGCCTTCTGTCAATCCAGGACTAGTTTTACGGCCACATTTTACCCCTTTTTCACCGACTGACCGCACGTTCTTGCAAAAATCGGTCGGTTCACTTTTTGCCGGTTGGCTTGACGAACCGCTCCCGGGTGTGGACTTTGGGCTCTGTGACCTCACCCCACCTCAGCCGGATGTTCAAATTCATGACCGACCACCACTGCTACACCCTGCCCACGGAAATCGAGTTGCCCGCACCTTTTTGGCGTTGCGCCGAGCTCTTCGGGGGCAATGAATGCGCCTTCCTGCTGGACAGTGGGTTGGATCCGGAGCGGTTGGGCCGCTTTTCCTATCTGGGCGGACGGCCTTCGGCTCTGCTGACCGGTCGCAGAACCGGGCCTGACACCCTGAAAATGGACCTGGAGCTGCAAACCTGGCGCCGGCCGGATGGGACCGTACTGACCGAGCCCACGGTTGAATCTTTTCAGGGCGACCCATTTGATGCCCTGCGATCGTTGGCGAGCAAGTATCCCCCGGGGGAGCACGGCAACGAAGACTCGCGCGTACCCTTTGGTTCTGGGCTGGTCGGATACTTTGGGTATGAAACCGCCTACGCCATTGAAAAACTGCCCGACACCGGCACCAATGATCAGAAACTGCCCGATGTCGCCTTTATGGTGATCGACGAGGTGCTGGTTTATGACCATGCGCAGGAGAAGGCCTTTTTATTGGTGACCGGGCGCGGGCCTGAGGCCGCTCAGCAAGCGGCCGACCGCACGGCTGTGTGGCAGGCGGATTTGGCGGGTTTGAGGGTTCAGCCCACAAGCTCGGCACCCGCCGTTGCTGCCGCCCCCGTGCGCGCCCACTTCGACCGCGAGCAATACAAGGCAGCGGTGCAGCAATGCCGCGAGCACATCCTGGCCGGGGATGTTTTTGAAGTGTGTCTGACACAACGACTCGAGATGGATCTGCCGGGGTCGGCCTGGGACCTTTACGGGATCCTGCGGGACATCAATCCGGCGCCATTTGCCTCATATCTGCAATTGCCCGGCTTTCAGGTAGTCAGCGCCTCGCCCGAACGCTTCCTGCAACTGGGCGCCGACAGCGTCGTGGAAAGCCGCCCGATCAAGGGCACACGGCCGCGCGGCGCTACGCCCGACGAGGACGCCCGCCTGAAAACCGAACTGGGCAGCACTGAAAAAGACCTGGCCGAAAACATCATGATCGTCGATCTCGTGCGCAACGATCTGGGCAAGGTGTGCCGGATCGGCAGCGTGACCGTGCCCGAGTTGCAGGTCGTCGAATCCTACGCCACGGTGCACCAGTTGGTGTCCACGGTGCGCGGTGATTTGAAACCGGAATACGACGCCTTTGATCTGGTGCGGGCCTGCTTCCCTGGTGGTTCGATGACCGGCGCGCCCAAGATCGAGGCCATGAAGATCATCGACAGCATCGAACCGGTGAAGCGTGGCGTGTACAGCGGCGCGCTCGGATTCATCGATGCGGGTGGGGCCATGGATCTGGGCATGGTGATCCGCACCGTGGTTTGCCGCGATGGCGTGGCGACCTTCGGTGTGGGCGGGGCGGTGGTCTCGGACAGTGATCCGGATGCCGAGTATGAAGAGACCATGGACAAGGCGCGGGCGTTGATCAATGCGATCTCGGCCCTGGGTGCTGGAGGTGCGGCATGAGCGAGCAAAAAGCACCTAAGGTTGTCATCCTCGACAACTACGATTCGTTCACCTACAACCTGTTCCAGATCGTGGCCGAGATGTGCGACGGGGTGGAGCCGCAAGTGTTCCGCAACGATGCGATCACCGTTTCGGAGCTGCGCGAGCTGGCGCCGGACCGCATCATCATCTCGCCCGGGCCGGGCAGTCCGGAAAAACCCGAATATTTTGGCGTGTGCCGCGAGGTGATCCTGCAACTGGGCGAAACAGTGCCCATTTTAGGCGTTTGTCTGGGGCATCTGGGCATTATTGAGGCTTTTGGGGGCAAAATCGTGCGCTCGCCGGAGCCGCGGCATGGCAAAACCAGCTACATCCTGCACGATCAGGCCGGGTTGTTTGGGCACCTGCCCGAACCCCTGGAAGTGATGCGCTACCACTCACTGGTCGGCGTGCGCGACGACCTGCCAGCTGAGCTGGTGATGACCGCCTGGACCGACGAAGGCCTGGTCATGGGCGTGCGGCATCGGCAGTGGCCGCTGGAAGGGGTGCAGTTTCATCCCGAGTCTCTCGGCCCCGAATACCGCCGGCAAATTTTGTGGTCCTTCCTGCGGGGTG